>CAMBYR010000014.1 GCA_945872375.1 uncultured Blautia sp.
ATGGAACATGGTCCGTTTTGCGTTATCTGTGATGGGGAATATCAGTTTCCTGAACCGATCATCACGGCTTTTCACTTTTCTGAAGATTTTTTACTGCTGTGGAAAGCATCAGCTTAATTCGGTTCAGCTGATTGACCTCGCTGGCACCGGGATCGTAGTCGATGGCCACAATGTTGGCCTCGGGATTGGACCGGCGGATCTCTTTAATGACACCTTTTCCCACAATGTGATTTGGCAGACAGCCGAAGGGCTGAATACATACGATATTGGGAACGCCTCCGTGGATCAGCTCCATCATTTCACCGGTAAGGAACCAGCCTTCACCCGTCTGGTTTCCGGGAGAAACAATGGGCTCTGCCATTTTTGCAAGCTGGCGTATATCTGCCGACGGGCCGAAATGACGGCTTCCTTTGAAGGCTTCATCTGCAGCCTTACGTACCCAGTCGAGAAGCTTAATGCCCATATTTCCCATGAATGCCTTGGATTTCTTAAAACCAAGATAATCTGCCTTGAAATTCTGATTGTAGAAACAGTAGGCAAAGAAATCGATGAGATCCGGGCATACGGCTTCGGCACCTTCCGCTTCCAGAAGCTCTGCCAGATAATTGTTTGCGGCAGGCAGGAATTTTACAAGAATCTCGCCCACGATGCCTACACGCGGCTTTTTCTCTCCGGTGATGGGGATTCTGTCAAAGTCATGCACCATTTCCCGGCATAATTTTTTGAACTGGCTGTGGCTTAAGCTGCCGCTCTGTAAATAGGCGATGCAGCGCTGCTCCCAGATTTTATGCTTGCGGTTGACAATGCCTGCCTCCTGTTCGTAGGGGCGCATCCGATATACACATTTCATCAGAATGTCTCCGAATACGGCGCCATAGACTACGCTCTTTGCAAGAGGAAGGGTAAGCTTGAAGCCGGGGTTGCTTTCCAGTCCGCTTAAGTTCAGGGAGATTACAGGAATCTGCTCCATTCCTGCCTTTTTCAGTGCCCGGCGGATAAAACCTATGTAATTGGAGGCACGGCAGCCGCCGCCTGTCTGGGACATGATGACTGCTGTTTTATTCAGGTCGTATTTTCCGGAAAGGAGTGCATCCATAATCTGTCCGACAACGATCAGAGACGGATAACATGCGTCGTTATTGACGTATTTCAGGCCAACATCCACAGCATGGCGGTTGTCGTTGGGAAGAACCTCCAGGTGGTAGCCATTGGCATTCATGGCAGCCTGAATAATATCAAAATGGAAAGGCGACATCTGCGGGCAGAGAATGGTGTAATCCTTTCGCATCTCTTTGGTAAACACAACCTTTTCGATGGCGGAGGACTGGATCAGACGCTTCTGGCTCTGGGCTTCCTTGGCTCGAATGGCGGCCAGGAGAGAGCGGATACGGATCCGGGCAGCTCCCAGATTGTTGACCTCATCAATTTTCAGGCAGGTATAGATCTTACCGCTTCCGTCCAGTATTTCGTAAACCTGGTCGGTGGTGACAGCGTCCAGTCCGCAGCCGAAGGAGTTCAGCTGGATCAGGTCAAGATCATTTCTTGTTTTCACAAAATTTGCAGCCGCATACAGACGGGAATGATACATCCACTGGTCGTTGACACGAAGGGGTCGTTCCACCTCTGCAAGATGGGAAACGGAGTCTTCGGTCAGCACTGCAAGGCCGTAGCTGTTGATCATATCCGGAATTCCGTGATGGATTTCCGGGTCGATATGGTAGGGACGTCCTGCAAGAACGATTCCCCGTCGGCCGGTTTCTTTCATGTAGGCAAGAGTTTCCTCTCCTTTTTTCTGAATATCGGCACGGACAGCGTCCAGCTCTTCCCAGCCCTTATGTGCAGCAACTTTGATTTCCTCAGCAGGAATCTGATCAAAAATCTTCACAAGACGTTCCGTGAGCACTCCTTCTGAAGTAAATGCCAGGAACGGATTCCGGAAATCAATGGTGGGATCCTGAAGCTCGTCCACGTTGTTCTTGATGTTTTCCGCATAGGAGGTTACGATGGGACAGTTATAGTGGTTTACTGCATCCGGGAATTCGTTCCTTTCATAAGGAATACAGGGATAGAAAATAAACTTCACGCCTTTTTTCAGAAGCCAGCTGATGTGACCGTGAACCAGCTTGGCCGGGTAGCATTCGGATTCGCTGGGGATGGATTCGATACCCAGCTCGTAAATCTTTCTGGTAGAGGTGGGGGAAAGAACCACCTGGTATTTCAGCTCTGTGAAAAAGGTAAACCAGAAGGGATAGTTTTCAAACATGTTCAGAACACGGGGAATTCCCACGGTTCCACGTTCTGCCTTGTCGGCACTTAAGGGTGCATAGGCAAAAAGGCGTTTATACTTATATTCGAATAAATTTGGAATATGATCCTTGTTCTTTTCTTTTCCGATTCCGCGCTCACAGCGGTTTCCGCTGACATACTGGCGTCCTCCGCTGAATTTATTGATGGTCAGACGGCAGCTGTTGGTACATCCGCGGCAGTTTGCCATGGAAGTGGTATATTTCAGCTCATTGATCTGGTCAATGGAAAGCATGGTGGTGTCTTTGCCTTCTGTAAACCGTTCTCTTGCAATGAGGGCGGCACCGAAAGCACCCATGATTCCCGCAATATCGGGACGGATGGCTTCGCAGCCGGCAATTCTTTCGAAGCTTCGCAGCACGGCGTCGTTATAGAAGGTTCCGCCCTGCACTACGATGTGCTGTCCAAGTTCGGAAGCATCGGAAACCTTGATTACCTTATAAAGTGCATTTTTGATAACGGAATAGGCAAGTCCTGCAGAAATGTCGGAAACATCCGCGCCTTCTTTCTGGGCCTGCTTTACCTTGGAATTCATAAATACGGTACATCTGGTACCGAGATCAATGGGATGCTCTGCAAAAAGGGCTGCCTTTGCAAAATCCTGGACACTGTAATTCAGAGATTTGGCAAAGGTTTCGATAAAGGAACCGCAGCCGGAGGAGCATGCTTCGTTTAACTGCACACTGTCTACCGTCTGGTTTTTGATCTTGATGCATTTCATATCCTGACCGCCGATATCCAGAATACAGTCTACCTGCGGGTCAAAGAAAGCAGCAGCATAATAGTGGGAGACCGTTTCCACTTCGCCTTCGTCCAGAAGAAGCGCTGCTTTGATCAGGGCTTCTCCGTATCCCGTGGAACAGGAATAGGCGATACGTGCATCCTTTGGAAGCAGAGAATAAATTTCCTGTATAGAACGGATGGCCGTTTTTAAAGGATTTCCGTTGTTGTTGCTGTAGAACGAATATAAGAGACTGCCGTCCTCACCGACCAGAGCTGTTTTTGTGGTAGTGGAACCTGCATCGATTCCCAGGTAACAGTTTCCTTTATAAGAAGCCAGATCTCCTGTGGCAACTCTGTAGCTGTCCTGACGGCTGCGGAAGGCTTCGTAGTCTTCTTTAGCGGCAAAAAGCGGTTCCATACGGGCAACCTCGAATTCCAGCTTGATGGAACTGCGCAGGCGCTCTTTCATTTCTGTCAGCGATACGGCGGTATCCTTTTTCGAGTTCAGGGCAGAACCGATGGCGGCAAAAAGATGGGAATTTTCCGGAACGATGGTGTGCTCCTCATCCAGGTTCAGTGTTCGGATAAAGGCGGCCTTCAGTTCGGAAAGAAAGTGAAGGGGACCTCCCAAAAATGCCACATGGCCGCGAATCGGTTTTCCGCAGGCAAGGCCGGAAATCGTCTGATTGACAACAGCCTGGAAAATGGAAGCTGCCAGATCCTCTTTAGTGGCACCATCATTGATCAGAGGCTGAATGTCTGTTTTTGCAAAAACACCGCATCGTGCGGCAATGGGATAAAGGGCCTTATAATTTTTGGCATATTCATTCAGTCCGGAAGCGTCACTCTGCAGAAGGGAAGCCATCTGATCGATAAACGAGCCGGTTCCTCCGGCACAGATTCCGTTCATACGCTGTTCGATATTGCCGCCTTCAAAATAAATGATCTTTGCGTCTTCGCCTCCGAGTTCAATGGCAACATCTGTCTGCGGTGCCATTTTCTGAAGCGAGGTGGAAACAGCGATGACTTCCTGAACAAAAGGAACCTGCAGATGGTTGGCAAGGGTCAGACCTCCGGATCCTGTGATTACGGGACTGACGGAAATCTCACCAAGCTGGCGGCAGGCCTTTTCCAGAAGATCGGCCAGTGTTTCCTGAATATTGGCGAAATGTCTTTCGTAGTCCGCAAACATCAAATGCTCCTGTTCATCCAGGATGGCAATTTTGACGGTTGTGGAGCCGATATCAATTCCCAATGTATAAGTACTCATAAATGTCAGCAGTACCTCCTTGCTTGAAATAAATCAGTAAGATATAGAGCAGCCTGGTTCCGGCTGCACGAATCGGTAAAAGGTTTGTTTCGCTGTTACTTCTTATTAAAAAGCAGTCCTGCGAATACGTTCCATTATACGACAAAGTTTTCAAATTGACAATGTTAAAGTTTAACAAGGTTTTGTGCTAAAACGCAGTTTCTTTTCTGGAAATGGTTGAAATTTCCGGGGAATCACGATATACTTTTGCCTGAGTATCACAAAAAGAAAAGTGAGAAAGAGGAGTAATCATGGCAGAATATAAATTACTGAAAACGGAGGGAAGGGCCAAACGCGCGGAATTTCATACGGTTCACGGTACCATTCAGACACCGGTTTTTATGAACGTGGGTACGGTGGCGGCCATCAAGGGTGCTGTTTCCACAGAAGACCTTCATGAGATCGGTACACAGGTACAGCTTTCCAATACCTATCATCTTCATGTCCGTCCCGGAGACAAACTGGTGCATGATCTTGGGGGCCTTCATAAATTTATGGTCTGGGACAGACCGATCCTTACCGATTCCGGCGGATTCCAGGTGTTTTCCCTGGCAGGACTTCGAAAGATCAAGGAAGAGGGCGTGTATTTCCGCTCGCATATAGACGGACATAAGATTTTTATGGGACCGGAGGAAAGCATGCAGATCCAGTCCAATCTGGCGTCCACCATCGCCATGGCATTTGACGAATGCCCCAGCAGTGTGGCGGAGCGCGACTATGTACAGAAATCGGTGGACCGTACCACCCGCTGGCTGGAGCGCTGCAAAACAGAGATGAAGCGTCTGAACAGCCTGCCGGAAACCATCAATAAGGAACAGCTTTTATTTGGCATCAATCAGGGGGCCATTTATGAAGATATCCGCGTCCGCCATGCAGATACCATTTCTCAGATGGATCTGGACGGCTATGCCATCGGCGGACTGGCAGTAGGAGAAACCCATGAGGAGATGTACCGGATCCTGGACGAAGTGGTTCCGCATCTTCCTCAGAACAAGCCTACCTATCTGATGGGAGTAGGTACTCCGGCAAATATCCTGGAGGGCGTGGAACGCGGCGTGGATTTCTTTGACTGTGTATATCCCAGCAGAAACGGACGTCACGGACATGTGTATACAAATGAAGGAAAGAAAAATCTGTTCAATGCTCAGTATGAACGGGATATGCGGCCCATTGAGGAGGGCTGTCAGTGTCCGGCCTGCCGCCATTACAGCCGCGCTTATATCCGCCATCTTCTGAAAGCGAAGGAAATGCTGGGAATGCGTCTGTGTGTTCTTCATAATCTGTATTTCTATAACCACATGATGGAGGAAATCAGGGAGGCACTGGATGAAGGCCGTTTCGCAGAATACAAGAAAATGAGGCTGGAAGGCTTTGAACAGGGGAAAATTAACGGCAATCGCTGAAAAAATCAGAAAACCCCTTGAAGAATTTTCGGTTTTTGTGTATGATAGGCTATAATGTTCCTGCAAGGAATATCGAAATAGTAAGATCGAACAGGAGGAGTCAACAATGGACGCACAGAGCGGAGCAAGTTTAGGTATGATGATTGTCTGGATGGTACTGATTTTCGGTATGATGTATTTTCTGGCAATCCGTCCGCAGAAAAAAGAGCAGAAGAGACTGCAGGCTATGCTGAGCAGCATGGAAGTGGGCGACAGCATCGTTACCACAGGCGGATTTTATGGTGTTGTGATCGACATGACAGAAGAGGATGTAATTGTAGAATTCGGTAATGACAGACACTGCCGTATCCCTATGAGAAAACAGGCGATTGCAGAAGTAGAGAAAGCAGAGCAGGCATCTGCCTGACATATGTCGTGAAAAAGGAAAGTAAGTGCTGCAGAATTGTGGTGCTTACTTTTATTTTTTTCGATAAACAGTGTATTTCTGTAAGATTTTTTCGCTTTAATAGGTTGAAATCTGGAGGGAAGTGCGTTATTATAATAGACGATACCCTATCAGAAGGAGAGGAAATTATTATGGAATATAAGATTGCGTTAATTCCAGGAGACGGAATCGGACCGGAAATCGTCAGGGAAGCCAAAAAAGTTCTTGACAGGGTGTGTGAAAAATATCATCATACCTTTTCTTATTCCGAAGTTCTTCTGGGCGGAGCATCCATTGATGTTCATGGAGTGCCCCTGACAGATGAGGCCATTGCCGAGGCAAAAGCATCCGATGCAGTGCTGATGGGCTCCATCGGCGGAGATGCCAGGACCTCACCGTGGTACAAACTGGAACCTTCCAAAAGACCGGAAGCGGGTCTTCTTGCGATCCGCAAAGCACTGAATCTATTTGCAAATCTTCGTCCGGCTTATTTATATAATGAATTAAAAGCGGCCTGCCCCCTTCGTGAGGACATTATCGGTGACGGCTTTGATATGATCATTGTCCGCGAGCTCACGGGAGGCCTTTACTTCGGAGAACGGAAGACAATCGAAGAAAACGGGGTAAAGAAAGCCATTGATACCCTTTCCTATAATGAAAATGAAATTCGCCGTATCGCAGTGAAAGCGTTTGATATTGCCATGAAACGTTCGAAAAAGGTCACCAGCGTAGACAAAGCCAATGTACTGGATTCTTCCCGTCTGTGGCGCAAGGTGGTTGAGGAAGTGGCAAAGGATTATCCGGAAGTTACGCTGGAGCATATGCTGGTTGATAATTGTGCCATGCAGCTCGTCCGCAACCCCGGACAGTTTGATGTGATCCTTACAGAGAATATGTTTGGAGATATTCTTTCAGATGAGGCAAGTATGGTTACCGGATCGATCGGTATGCTTTCCTCCGCAAGCCTGAATGAAACAAAATTTGGTCTTTATGAGCCAAGTCATGGCTCTGCACCGGACATCGCCGGACAGAATAAGGCAAACCCCATTGCAACGATTCTTTCCGCAGCTATGATGCTCCGCTATTCACTGGATCTTGATGAAGAAGCAGATGCAGTAGAAGCTGCCGTACAGAAAGTTCTTACCGAAGGATGGCGTACCGGCGATATCATGTCAGAAGGCTGCAGACAGGTGGGAACCACAGAAATGGGTGACCTGATCGCGGCAGCAGTCTGAGACAGAAAAGGAGAGGATAAAATATGAGAAGTGACGCAGTAAAAAAAGGGTCTCAGCAGGCACCGCACCGTTCCCTGTTCAATGCCCTTGGAATGACAAAAGAAGAAATGGAACGTCCTCTGGTAGGAATCGTCAGTTCCTACAATGAGATCGTACCGGGCCATATGAACCTTGATAAAATTGTCAACGCTGTAAAGCAGGGTGTTGCCATGGCAGGCGGTACCCCGGTGGTATTCCCGGCAATCGCGGTCTGCGACGGTATTGCCATGGGACATATCGGCATGAAATATTCTCTGGTCACCCGTGACCTGATCGCGGATTCCACAGAGTCCATGGCTCTTGCACATCAGTTTGATGCGCTTGTTATGGTTCCAAACTGTGATAAAAACGTACCGGGACTTCTGATGGCAGCAGCCAGAATCAATGTTCCTACGATTTTTGTCAGCGGCGGTCCCATGATGGCCGGCCGTATTGATGGCCACAAGACCAGTCTTTCCAGTATGTTTGAGGCTGTTGGTTCCTATGCGGCAGGAAAGATCGACGAAGCAAAATTAACAGAATTTGAAAATAAGGTTTGTCCTACCTGCGGTTCCTGTTCCGGTATGTATACCGCAAACAGCATGAACTGCCTGACAGAGGCTCTTGGTATGGGCCTTCGCGGCAACGGCACGATTCCGGCTGTTTATTCCGAAAGAATCCGTCTTGCAAAACATGCAGGTATGCAGGTTATGGAGCTTTACCGTAAAAATATCCGTCCAAGAGATATCATGACAAAAGAAGCCGTGCTGAATGCACTGACTGTGGATATGGCTCTTGGATGTTCCACAAACAGCATGCTGCATCTTCCGGCTATTGCTCATGAGATCGGCATGGATTTTGATATCAGCTTTGCAAATGAGATCAGCGAAAAAACTCCGAACCTCTGCCATCTGGCACCGGCAGGTCCTACCTACATGGAAGATCTGAATGCTGCAGGCGGTGTGTACGCAGTGATGAATGAGCTGAACAAAAAAGGACTTCTCCATACAGAATGCATGACCTGTACAGGCAGAACCGTGGGTGAAAATATCGAAGGCTGTGAAAACCTGGATCCGGAAGTAATCCGTCCGATCGATCATCCATACAGCGAAACCGGCGGCCTTGCTGTTCTGAAAGGAAATCTTGCTCCGGACGGCGGCGTGGTAAAACGTTCTGCAGTGGTACCGGAGATGATGGTACACGAAGGACCTGCCCGTGTATTTGACTGTGAGGAAGATGCCATTGACGCGATCAAGAGCGGAAAGATCGTTGCCGGAGATGTGGTTGTTATCCGCTATGAAGGACCGAAGGGCGGCCCGGGTATGAGAGAGATGCTGAACCCGACCTCAGCGATTGCCGGTATGGGACTTGGTTCTTCTGTGGCGCTGATCACGGACGGTCGTTTCAGCGGAGCCTCCAGAGGTGCTTCCATCGGACATGTTTCGCCGGAAGCAGCAGTGGGCGGTCCCATCGCCCTGATCGAGGAAGGCGATATGATCAGCATCAATATTCCGGAACTGAAGCTGGAAGTGAAGGTTTCCGATGAAGAGATGCAGGCAAGAAGAGAAAAATGGCAGCCCCGTGAACCGAAGGTGACCACAGGATATCTGGCAAGATATGCCGCAATGGTTACTTCAGGAAACAGAGGAGCCATTCTGGAAATACCGAAAGCGAAATAAGGAGGGAAAAACATGCAGCTTACAGGTGCAGAAATCATTGTGGAGTGCCTCAAGGAACAGGGAGTGGATACTGTGTTCGGATATCCGGGCGGAGCGATCCTGAATGTCTATGATGCACTTTATGAATACAAGGATGAGATCACACATGTGCTGACATCCCATGAGCAGGGCGCTTCCCACGCAGCAGACGGCTATGCCCGGGCAACCGGAAAGGTTGGTGTCTGCATGGCTACATCAGGCCCCGGAGCCACTAATCTCGTAACAGGAATTGCAACCGCATATATGGATTCCGTGCCGATGGTGGCGATTACCGCGAACGTTGGAAAGCCGCTTCTGGGACGTGATTCATTCCAGGAGGTTGACATTGCGGGAATCGTAATGCCGATCACCAAGCACAGTTTTATTGTAAAAGATATTGAAAAGCTTGCGGATACCATGCGCAGGGCATTTTATATCGCAAAGAGCGGCCGTCCGGGTCCCGTTCTTGTGGATGTGACAAAGGATGTTACGGGGGCGAAGATCGAATATGAGCCGCGTCGTCCGGCAACTGTTCATCCGGAAGTAAGCGAGATCCGTAAGGAAGATATTGAAACGGCTGTGAAGATGATCTCAGAAGCAGAAAAACCGTTTATTTTCGTAGGAGGCGGCGGTGTGATCTCCGGCGCGTCCAAAGAGATTGCAGAGCTTGCGCACAGAATTCAGGCGCCCGTCTGTGACAGTCTGATGGGCAAGGGCGCATTTTCCGGAGAAGATGAGCTTTATACAGGTATGCTTGGCATGCATGGAACAAAGACATCCAACCTTGGTGTGAGCCAGGCAGATCTCCTGATCGTTCTGGGAGCACGATTCAGTGACCGTGTGACAGGAAATGCAAAAACCTTTGCCAGAAATGCCAAAATCCTTCAGATCGATATCGATGCCGCAGAAATCAATAAAAACGTAGCGGTTGACGCTTCTATTGAAGGCGACATGAAAGTGATCCTGAAACGTCTGCTGGAGGAGATTCCTGTAAAGGAGCATCCGGAGTGGCTGGCTCATATTCAGGAGATGAAGGAAAAATATCCACTGAGATACGATCAGTCTCAGCTTACAGGACCTTATATTATTGAAAAACTTTATGAGCTTACCAAAGGGGATGCCATTATTTCCACGGATGTGGGACAGCATCAGATGTGGGCTGCTCAGTATTACAAATACAAAGAGCCGCGCACACTTCTGACATCCGGAGGTCTTGGCACCATGGGCTATGGCCTTGGGGCTGCTATCGGTGCAAAGATGGGAAGACCGGATAAAACGGTTGTCAATATTGCCGGTGACGGATGCTTCCGTATGAACATGAATGAGATCGCAACAGCAGTCCGCTGCGGCAGACCGCTTGTCCAGATTATTCTGAACAATCATGTACTTGGAATGGTTCGTCAGTGGCAGACCTTGTTCTATGATCACAGATATTCACATACAATTCTGAATGATGCAGTGGATTTTGTAAAGGTTTCAGAAGGTATGGGTGCGAAAGCCATTCGTGTGACCAAAATGGAAGAGGTGGAACCGGCACTTAAAGAAGCTCTGAGCGCAGACGGTCCGGTGGTTCTGGACTGTTGGATCGATCAGGATTTAAGTGTATTTCCAATGGTACCGGCAGGTGCCAATATTGATGATGTATTTGACGAGGAGGATATGAAAAAATGAGCAGAGTGTATAATTTTTCCGCAGGACCGGCAGTTCTTCCGGAAGAAGTGTTAAGGGAAGTGGCAGATGAAATGCTGGACTATAAAGGAACAGGAATGTCCGTTATGGAAATGAGCCACAGAAGCGCGGCTTTTCAGCAGATCATTGACGAAGCAGAGCAGGATCTTCGTGATCTGATGAATATTCCTGACAATTATAAGGTATTATTCCTTCAGGGCGGAGCATCTCAGCAGTTTGCCATGATCCCCATGAATCTGATGAAGAATAAAGTGGCCGATTACATTGTGACCGGACAGTGGGCAAAGAAGGCATATCAGGAAGCACAGAAATACGGCAAAGCCAATAAGATCGCTTCCTCCGAGGATGCAACCTTCTCCTATATTCCGGACTGCAGTGATCTTCCGATCAGCCCGGATGCGGATTATGTTTATATCTGCGAGAACAATACAATTTATGGAACAAAATTTAAAGAACTTCCCAATACCAAGGGAAAGACTCTGGTAGCAGACGTGTCTTCCTGCTTCCTTTCTGAACCGGTGGATGTATCCAAATACGGGATTATCTACGGCGGCGTTCAGAAAAACATCGGACCTGCAGGTATGGTGATCGTGATCATCCGTGAGGATCTGATCACGGAGGATGTGCTGGATGGAACTCCGACCATGCTTACATATAAGACTCATGCAGATGCCGGCTCTCTTTACAATACGCCGAATGCTTACTGCATCTATGTATGCGGAAAAGTGTTCAAATGGCTGAAAAAGATGGGCGGCCTGGAAGAAATGAAGAAGAGAAACGAGGAAAAGGCAAAGCTCCTTTATGATTTCCTTGATCAGAGCAAGCTGTTTAAAGGAACAGTTGTTCAGAAGGACCGTTCTCTGATGAATGTTCCGTTTGTAACGGGAGACAAGGATCTGGATGCAAAATTCGTGAAAGAAGCCGCTGCTGCAGGACTTGTAAATCTGAAAGGACACAGAAGTGTGGGCGGCATGCGTGCCAGCATTTACAATGCAATGCCAAAGGCAGGGGTAGAAGCGCTTGTGGCATTTATGAAAAAATTTGAGGAGGAGAATGCGTAATGTTTCAGTATCATTGCCTGAATCCCATTGCTGAAAAAGGATTAAAGCTGTTCAGTACCGAGTATAAGCAGACAGACAGCCTGGAAGGGGCCGATGCCGTACTGGTGAGAAGTGCCAAGATGCATGAGCTGGAGCTTCCGGACAGTGTAAAGGCCATTGCCCGTGCCGGTGCCGGTGTGAACAATATTCCGGTAAAGGAATATGCAGAAAAGGGTGTTGTTGTATTTAATACGCCGGGTGCCAATGCAAATGGTGTAAAGGAACTGGTTCTTGCAGGAATGCTCCTGGCATCCCGTGATATCGTAGGCGGTATCGAATGGGTGGCAAATCAGACCAATAAAGAAGACATTGACAAACGTGCAGAGAAACAGAAAAAGCAGTTTGCAGGCTGTGAGATCAGCGGCAAAAAGCTGGGTATCATCGGACTTGGAGCAATCGGAGCCATGGTTGCCAATTCCGCATCTCATCTTGGAATGGATGTTTACGGCTATGACCCGTATATTTCCATCGATGCTGCCTGGAATCTTTCCCGTACCATTCATCACAGCAAATCCCTGGATGAAATTTTCACCCTGTGCGATTATATCACCATCCATGTGCCGCTTCTTGACAGTACCAGAAAGATGATCAACAGAGAAGCCTTTGAGAAGATGAAAGACGGCGTGGTTCTTCTGAACTTTGCCCGTGATCTTCTGGTGGATGAGGAGGCTCTGATCGATGCTCTGGAAAGCGGTAAGGTGAAGAAGTACGTGACAGACTTTGCGAATCCGCTGGTTGCAGGCCGTGAGGGAATTCTGGTTACTCCGCATCTTGGTGCTTCTACAGAGGAATCGGAGGAGAACTGTGCGGAGATGGCCGTGAAGGAGATTCGTGATTTCCTGGAAAACGGTAATATTAAGAACTCCGTGAATTTCCCCAACTGTGATATGGGAACCTGTGTGGCTGTAGGACGTATTTCTATTACTCATAAAAATATTCCGAATATGATCAGCCAGTTTACAAAGATTCTTGGTGATGAGGGCGTCAATATTGCAGATATGACCAATAAGAGTAAGGGTGAGTTTGCCTATACGCTGATCGATCTGGAATCTGCTGCTTCGAAAACGGCGCTGGATGCTCTTCAGGCTGTAGACGGAGTTGCGAAAGTTCGTGTGATTAAATAGAGGACTTTTTATGAAGGCGAAGAAGCTGACTGCTGCCGGGAAGGCGGCCGGTCTTGTGGTGAAACTGGACCGGGATGGCAATTTGTGTAAGAACATCCGAAAGTGGAAGAAGCGTGCCAGACGTGTGGGGCTTGTTCCAAAGCTTTATAAAAAACGAAAAGCGTTTCTGAATGCGGTTTACAGTGCGATGTACCTGGCATTAAATTTGAAACGCAAAAAGTGATGGTTTGCATGATGGCCGGAAATGGACTTGTGAAAATGCAAGTTCGTTTCCGGCTTTTTTGCCCGTTGCGTATTTATAGACGAAAAAACAAAAAAGATACCGCCCAACGATCTGAACGAAGTTGAGCGGTGTTTTTTTCAGAGCTTTCTTTTCTGTTCGTAATCCTGCAGGGATTTCAGCGCTTTTTTGGAGAGAGGGAAAATAACCGCAAGATTGAACAGTGTCATCAGGCCGATGCCTACATCTCCCAGATCCCATACGAAGGTATATGCGGCAAGTCCTCCGATAAAAAGCATGATCAGGGCCAGAATCTTATAAGCAGTCTGTGCCCACCAGACATCGCCGAAAAGATAGGCGATATTGGATCTTGCATAAAAGAGAATACCGATAAAGGTGGAAAAGCTGAACAGCCATAAGGTTGCAGCAATAAAAACCACACCAAAGAATCCGAAATGATAATTCATGGCCGTCTGCAGAAGATCCATACCCACCAGGCCTGATGTTATAGTTTCCGGGACAAGAAGCATGATCATAGCTGTACAGCTGCAGATGACAATGGTATCAATAAATACGCCGAACGCCTGAAGAAGACCAATCTTCACCGGATGATCGGTCATAGCTGTTGCTGCAGCACAGGGAGCAGATCCGGAACCGGCTTCATTGGAAAAAAGTCCGCGCTTGACACCATTCATCAGTACGGCGCCAAATCCTCCGGCGGCCGCCTGACGGAAGCCGAATGCTTCCGAAAAAATACGTCCGAAAATAGAAGGAAGCAATCCGATATTTTTCAGTATGATAAATACGGTAAAGCAGAAATACAGTCCTGCCATCAGCGGAACCAGAATATCCAGAACCTTTACGGTAGCATTTTTCCGAAGGACGATGACTGCCGAAATCAAAACCAGAACGATGGTGGTATATAATGGCGGGATCTGAAACGCATTTTCAAAGGCGGAAGAAACAGAATTGCCGATGACCTGGCTGATACCGCACCAGCAGATCAGACCGGAAATGGCAAAGCCTGCCGCCAGAAGACTGATACGTTTGCTGCGCCCTGTCTTTTCCATCACATATTGGTGAATATAATAGGCCGGGCCTCCGCGATATCCTCCATAGAGAGGATCTTTTTGTTTAAAAAGCTGTGCCAGTGTTCCCTCAATAAAAGCGGTGGCAGAGCCGATGATGGCTGTGATCCACATCCAGAAAACAGCGCCCTCTCCTCCGATGGAGATGGCAGCGACCACTCCTACCAGATTGCCCATACCTACACGTGTTGCGGTAGATACGATCAGAGACTGAAGTCCGGATAAGGCTCCCTTTTTGTCTGTCTGCTGCTTTTCCAGCGTGACCCGGATCATTTCCGGGAAAAGACGGACGGGCAGAAAGCGGGTTCGCAGGGTGAAATAGATACCGGTAGGAATCAGCAGAATCACCAGAAGCGATAATCCGACGGTTCCTCCTCCGGGAAGGGGAAGGACCAGCAGATCTCCCCATAAGAAGCGGTAAATGGCTTCAATGATTGCGATGCAATGTTTCATAAGTTCCTCCTGGACAATATATTGATATCATTATACCATTTTTCGTACAGCCTGTCTCATTTATTTTAAATTTAGAAAGTTTATAAAAAAATTATAATTCAAACACATGCCACCCAATAATCAATCACACTTCAAAAATATAATAGAATCTGTTCAGTACCTTCAAAGAAACAAAATAACAGGAGGAATGGCATGAACAGGAAAAAGAAAAAAGCTGCACAGAGCCTGCTGCTGTCCGCAGTGCTGGTGGGAATCAACATCATGGACAGTTCCCTCATTTTGGCAGAGGATAATACCCTTTCGTGGGATGGTATCACAGAATTGTCTGCATCCGATATTTATTTCAGGGCGGAAACATCTCTGGCAGAGCTGGAAGTGGAAGAAGTATATGTGGAAGAAGGGGAGATTCTGCAGCAGGGAGCAGAGGTAATAAAAATAACGGAAAAAAGCTACCAGGAAGCGCTGGATTATTATGAAGCGGCCATTCTCAGAGCAGAAGCTGCACTTACGGATGCGGAACTGGAGCATGAAAAAAGTACTCTCGAAACAGAGCATGAGCTGGAACTTGCCAGAGCAAAATCGGAACAGGCAGACTCTGTAAGAAGTAGATCCCTGAAAGAGCTGCAGGATACCATAGAAGAGCATGAAGAAATCAGTGAAAAAATCGATACGGTAACAACAGAGCTCGAAGAAGGAATATCGGATGGAAGCTATGATTCCCAGAACTCTGGCGGAAGCACGGGGGGCAGTTCCCAGAGTGCGGGAAGCGGTTCCGGCGGAAATTCAGGGGAAAGTTCCGGGAACTCCGGAAATGAATCCGGCAGCATGGAAAAAACGATGGATGAAGCCTCATCCGGAGATGAATTTCAGGCAGAAGAAAAGGAGGATGATTTTTCGGACGGAAGCAGCGATGAGGGAGAGCAGCAGGAAACGATAGATTCTTTTCCTGAAAAGGATTTGCAGGAAAATGTAGAAAATACAGAAGAAGAGATCTGGCAGGAGCCGGAAACAGGCAGACAGAAACTTGCAGATTTAAAAGAAAAAAGAGATACATTCAGGCTCGGATCGCAGCTTTGGAAGCTGAAAATACGGCGTTGAAATCGGAACTGAATACGGCGAATGCGGAGCTGCAAAAGGAAAAAGAAGAGAAGATCACAAGCGAAAGCATGATCCAAAGTATGTATGCGCTGGAAAAAGAACGAAAAGAGCTGTATACACAGTTAAATGAAACTCTTCAGGCCATTGAGGAAGAAGAAAGAATACTGGAAGAGTGGGAAGAACGGCTTCGGAAGCCTGAAACGGAAAAGCACTTTTAACAGTGACAAGAGTTCACTTTTTTTTCACATTTCTCCTGAGAAAATTTAAGGCTGAATTTAGTTTCGGGATTTATGATAATGGAAAATCAATGACAGGGAGTCTGAAGTGTATGATTTCCATTATTAACGGAATTGAACAGATGAGTATGAAAGATATCGTGCAGAAGTATTCTTTTCCGGAAGGAATTCTTGTGCAGGAGCCGGAGGAGTTTTTAAAGTTCCGCTCAGCCGATTTGATTTTGATATTCTGGTGATGTTTCTGGAACATATGGGAGAGATTCTTTCCCGGGAAAAAATAAACAGTTTTCTTCCGGCAAGGAAAAGAAGCGGAGTCAGAAATATTGACACACATATCAAATCCATTCGGAAAGCACTGGGAGAACAGGAACTGATACAATGTGTCCGCTCGGTGGGATATGGAATTTTACCGGAAACCATGTATCGTATTTTATTATAAAAGTCCCGGACAGCAGCCATGTGCCGAAGCATGCTTGCATGC
>CAMBYR010000015.1 GCA_945872375.1 uncultured Blautia sp.
TCCACTTCCAGTTCAGCCCGGAATGCTGCACGATCTGTCCACTGTATCTGCTGCTTTACATTCATTGTCTTCGGTGTTTCTTTTAAGTCTGCTGCCCATGCTTCTCCTGCGGTAAGAAAAACGGCCATAAAAAGGCACATACATCTGCAAAAAATTTTCTTCATGACAATCCTCTCCTGTTTTTATGGTCGCAGTCCCCGAATTCTGCTCTCCTGTTTTATTATTTTGACAAGGTATCTTTCTATCATCAGACACGGTTTTCAGACATTCATAGGCATCCCTCCCTGCACGCATTCCGGTATTCATATCAATTCATAAATGGGAAATTCTGCCGAATCGGCATATGAGAAATCAGATCTTATTGCTTATACGATACCACTATTTGCTTCCCGATACAAGACATAATTCATTTTTATGTTTCTTTAAGTTTTCTTAATAATTTTTCGTTTTTATTTAGAAACTAAACACATTTTATACACATTTCTTTTCTATAATAGGTCTTGGATAGATGAAAACCACTCTCTATCTCCCCCCTCAAAAAGTAAGGAATCAGCCGTCTGTGAACCAGGCGGCTTTTCCTTTTGTACTGAATTTTTTCAATTCTATTGCATTTCACACCCGGGTCTTTTATAATAGAGGAATCTGAAAAAACACGAAGAAACGAGGTATTTCCTATGAGCGAGAAAATCGTAGTAGTTGCATTGGGTCACAGAGCTTTAGGTACTACCCTTCCAGAACAGAAGATCGCCATTCGTACTGCAGCAAAAGCCATCGCAGATCTGGCAGAGGAAGGTACACGCATTGTCATTTCACACAGCAACGGTCCCCAGGTGGGCATGATCCATACTGCCATGAATGAATTCGGCAAAGCTCATCCTGACTATACATTCGCCCCCATGTCCGTATGTTCCGCCATGAGCCAGGGCTATATCGGATATGATATTCAGAACGCCATCCGTGCAGAGCTGATTTCCAGAGGCATCTCCAGACCTGTGGCAACCATTCTTACCCAGGTTGTGATCGATCCCTATGACGACGCATTTGCGGAACCGGAAAAAATCATCGGCCGTATTCTTACCGAAGAAGAAGCCGAAGAAGAAGAGAAAAAGGGGAATTTTGTCACAAAGGTCGGCGATAATGCCTACCGCCGGATCCTGGCTGCACCAAAGCCCATGAAGATCGTAGAGCTGGAAACCGTCCGCACACTTGTGGATGCCGGACAGATCGTTGTCGCTGCAGGCGGCGGCGGAATTCCTGTTATGGAGCAGGGTATCAACCTTCATGGTGCCAGCGCCATCATTGAAAAAGATCTTGCAAGCGGTCTTCTGGCCGAAGAATTAAATGCCGATACACTCCTGATCCTTACAAGCGTGGAGAAGGTCAGCCTGAATCTCGGCACCAGTCAGGAAGAATTCCTGGAAGAGCTGACGGTGGAAGAAGCCAAAGAGCATATGAAAGCCAACCAGTTTGCGCCGGGCTCCATGCTTCCCAAATTTGAGGCCGGTGTCTCCTTTGTGGAAAAGGGCGAAGGCCGCCGAACCATCATTACCGACATTACTCATGCCAGAGATGGATACAGAGAAAAAACCGGTACGATCATCAAATAACAATTGCGGAGGAAGCCGTCTGCCGGGGCAGGCGGCATAAATAAGATTATGAAAAAGCCAGAAAAATTTGAAAAACGTCTTCTCATGTGCATTTCCGGCGTCATCATCTGCGCTATCAGCGTCGGATTTTTTAAACGTGCCGTTTTTGGAGTAGATCCTTTTCAGTCCTTTATGAGCGGTCTTTCCGCTCTGGTTCCCATCAGCTTCGGAACCCTTTATGTGATCACCAATATCCTTCTGCTCCTGTTCAGTCTGATCGCAGACAGACATTATATCGGTATCGCCACCTTTATCAACCTGTTTCTGGTGGGATACATTGCAGATTTTTCCCATAAAACGCTGCTGAACCTTCTTCCGGACCTGGGACTTCCCGGACGTATTTTCTGTCTGCTGTTCGCCATCGTGATCATGTGCCTGGCATCCTCTCTTTATTTCACGGCAGATCTTGGCGTTTCCACCTATGACGCCGTGGCCCTGATCATCACAGGCACCTGGCACAAGGGGCAGTTCCGCTGGGTACGGATCATCTGCGACTTTGTCTGCGTAGCACTTGGAATCCTTCTTTATCTGATTTCCGGCGGCAATCTTTCCGGAATCGCTTCCATTGCAGGCATCGGAACCATCATCACTGCATTTTTCATGGGGCCGCTGATCGATTTCTTTAACAGAAAAGTGGCACAGCCGCTTCTGAACGGCAAATAATTTTTCTCATACATACAAACAAACGCCGGGGATTTTCGTCTCCGGCGTTTGTTCTCAGGAAAATTCTTTCCATTATTTTATTTTTTGTAACCCTTCTTCGAAGGCGCTGAACAGTTACTGTTTTTTCAGTACAACCATCTCGTAAACAGGCAGTTCTTTCTCAATATCCCCGTAAATTACCTGAATCTCTCCTTCCGGCACAGGAATCTTCACCGATGCAGTGCCAAAGTTCTGGTAAATATAATAGCATACCCCATCTTTTTCTCTGGTGGTGATCTCCAGTCCTGTAGGAATCTCTCCCTTCACAGCTGCGGCCACACAGCATTCCTGCATCAGACGTTTCAGGAAGTCCTCATAAAAAGCAGCTTCACCGTCTGCAGCCACATACCATGCCTGACCTTTTCCAAAGGAATGAGAAGTCACTGCCGCATATCCCTGATAAAAATCACTGCCATAAGTCATTTCCGGTTTCGCCCCTCTCAGCTCTACAAGATCACACAGATTCTTACAGACATATGTTTTTTCAAGTCCCAGAGAGTTCTTCTCCTCCGGTATCATGGAATTTTCCTCCCAGTCATAGAGACCGTCAATTTCCGTGCTGCGGATGCCAAGTACATCCATCAGCCCATGAGGTGTTCCGCCAAGATAACAGAGATCCGTATCATCTGCGATTCCACTCCAGTATGTCACGATCAGAATGCCGCCCTCTTCCACGAATTTCCGAACCTTTTCTGCAAATCCTTCTTTGAACATATACCCCATGGGAATCGCCAGCACACGATATTTCTGAATATCACAATCCATATCTACGAGATCCACATTCAGACCCTGCTTCCGGAATCCCCGATAAAATTTCAGCAGCGCCTCGTGATAATGGAGGCCTTTATTTCTGGGGCCCTGGCTGTCATTCATGGCCCACTGGCTTTCCCAGTCGTACAAAATCGCAGCCTGACTGGACACGGTACTTCCTGCAAGTTCACTGATCTGCTTCAGCACACGTCCCGTCTTTGCCACCTCACGAAATACCCTGGTATCGTTTCCGCCATAATGGTCAATGATGGCTCCGTGAAATTTCTCGGACGCCCCCCGGCTCTGGCGCACCTGGAAATACATGGCGCCCTCGCCTCCATGAGCAATGGCCTGCATGGACTGCGCAAACAGCACTCCGGGACGTTTCAGCTTGCTGACACTCTGCCAGTTGGTAGAGGTCGGACAGGATTCCATCTGAAAAAACGGTTTTCCTTTCAGAGAACGCATCAGGTCATGGCACATTCCGTTATCATAGGCCGTCTCCAGCACCGCTTCCTTGTGCCAGGTGGGATAGGTATCCCAGGAAACAATGTCCAGCTCCTTTGCCAGCTTGAAATAATCCAGAGTCTGAAAATAATGCATCAGATTTGCCGTCACAGGAAGACTGCTTCCTCCTTCCCGCACAGAACGAACCTCCTGGCGAATAAAGTCCGCCGTCTGAAAGCTTACAAAGCGTTTCCAGTCCAGATTCAGGCCATGAAGCTGCGTTTCCCCGATGGAGGACGGACTTTCAATCTGATCGAAGCTCTGATAGGTATGGCTCCAGAACGTGGTGTTCCAGCATTTGTTCAGCTTCTCAATGGTTCCATACCGTTCCTTCAGCCAGCTCCTGAATGCCTCCTGACAAAGAGGACAATGACACTCTCCGCCGTATTCGTTGGAAATATGCCAGAGGATCACGCCCGGATGTTTTCCAAAATGCTCTGCCAGCTTCCGGTTAATGATGCCTGTTTTTTCCCGGTAGACCGGAGAAGTATAACAATGATTGTGACGATGCCCGAATAACTGTCTGCGGCGCGCTTCATCCACGCGAAGGACTTCCGGATATTTGTCTGCCAGCCATTTCGGCCGGGCACCGGAGGGTGTTGCAAGTATAGTGGAAATTCCTTTTTCATAAAGTCTGTCTATGATTTCTTCCAGCCACTCAAAATGAAAAACGCCTTCTTCGGGCTCCAGCACTGCCCACGAAAAAATCCCCAGACTTACGGTATTGCATCCGGCTTCTTCCAGCATCTCCAAATCTTTTTCAAGAATGTCCGGACGGTCCAGCCACTGCTCCGGATTGTAATCTCCTCCATGCAGCAGCTTCTGTGTTTTAAATTCCATTATCAAAATCCTCCTGTACAAATTCCTGTTCTACATCTGCGAGGCAATCACGCCAAGAACCAGCAGATGCAGCGGATAAAATACATAATATGCGTATTTCGGCAAACGATCCTTCCTTGTCTCATCGTAACACCAGATGAGATAAAAGGAAATCGGTCCTGTCACATAAAGCAGACTGATTGCCGCTCCCAGAACTGTTTTCAGGACATTTCTGGTATAAAATAAATAGAATACTGCAGCCAGCAAAACCACGCACAGGCCATACTGTGCCCGCAGCAAAGAGACCCACACCACTGCGCTGAAGACGATCAATACTTTCAGAACCGCCCCTTTCACACCGGAATATCTCTCCATCATCCTTAAAAAATACAGCATCATAAGAGAGACCGCCATGGAAATCAGCGCATTCTGGCCGGTCCAGTCCACCAGCTTCTGTCCCACTGCAAAATCATAGGGAACTTCGCTGATCACTGCAAACAGCAGGATCGAAAGCAGGTATTTCTGATAGCTGGACGTTTTCAGAAAGCCTTCCACCAGCAGAAACGCAAATACCGGAACTGCCAGACCGCCGGCCAGCTGCATGACAGAGCCGATCCCCGCCAGCATCATCAGGTGACTGTCCTCTGCCAGTGCCTGATTCAGGCTCTCCTGTGTATAACTGCCAAGATGAATCATTCCATTATTCACAATAATGACTCCGATGCTCTGAATCAGCATCGTGACACAGGCAAACATTTTCAGTCCGTCTGCCGTAATATCCGGCGTCTTCCAGATAACGCCTCTTTTTCCCATGGTCGTACTCATTCTTTTCTCTCCATATCCGTTCTCCCCCGATCACCCGGGAGAAATCATGATCAGCCTTTTACAGCGCCGCCGGTAATACCTTCCACATAGAATTTCTGCATAATGATAAACAGGATGGAAATCGGAATGGACACCAGTACACCTCCGGCACAAAACTGTGTGAAGTAATTGTTGATCAGACTCTTATCCAGCATCTTGAACAATCCGATGGCAACCGTATATTTGGAAGAGATACCTGCATTGAGGATCATCTTCGCATATACAAAATCCATCCACGGAACGAGGAAGCTGCTGATCACCGTATATACAATGATCGGACGGCTCATGGGAAGAACCATCTGGAAGAAAATTCTTGCCTCACTGCATCCGTCGATCCGCGCTGCCTCGCAGAGCGCACGTGGAACCGTATCAAAAAATCCTTTGGCGATCAGATATCCCAGACCTGATGATGCAGAATATACCATGATCAGACCCACATAGCTGTTCGTCAAATTAAAGGATTTCAATGTAAAATACACAGCGATCATCGCCAGCATACCCGGAAACAGGTTCAGAATGACACCCAGGTTCATCAGAGGCTTCCGCATGGGGAACCGCATCACAGAGGTGGCATACGCTACCATCAGCACAAACATAGTCGAGATCACACAGGTAAAGCAGGCAATGATAAAGGTATTCAGAAACCACTGCGGAAACTGTGCCACCGTATCAGGATGGAACAGCTTGATGTAGCTGCTGATGCTCCATTCCTTCGGGAAGAAGGTGCTGGTATTCATTCCGGAATACGCACTGAAGGAAGTACATACCAGCCATACAATGGGAACCAGCCAGATAACTGCCAGTACGGCAATCAATAAATTATGTAATACGATCGTAGAAGTACGATTACTTTTCATCTTTTTCATTATTGGTATGTTCCCTCCCTGTCACCTTTGATCATACGATTGAATGCAATCAGTGTAAAAACGGCACAGATCACAAATACCACGATACCAATGGCCGATGCCATCTTGTAGTTGTAATAATCCTGTGTCAGTCTGAACAGCCAGGTAACCAGCAGATCCACCTCTTTCGCCTGAGAGTTGGCCATGGCCTGATTGGTGGTTGTATACACATTTTCTGTAAGAAGATAGATTACGTTAAAGTTGTTGATATTTTTTACAAAATCCGTTACCAGTGCAGGGCCTGTAACAAAAAGCAGATATGGCATGGTGATTTTCCGGAAGATCTGGAATTTGCTTGCACCGTCCACTCTTGCACTTTCCAGCTGATCTGACGGAAGATTCATCAGAACACCTGTTGCGATCAGCATCTGGTAAGGCACACCGATCCAGATGTTAATGAGAATGATCATCACATGAGCCCAGCCCGGTGCAGACAAAAACGGGATGTAGCTGGTGGAAACAAGTCCGATATCCCGCAGAAATCCGGTCAGACCGATATTGCTGCAGATCGTATTGACAATTCCGCCGTTGGAAAAGAAGTTTCTTACCAGCAGAAGGGATACAAACTGCGGAACCGCGATCGTCACAATAAACAGGGTTCTCCACAGCTTCGGCATTCTTGTATTTTTGCTGTTCAGGAGAAGAGACAGCAGAATACCGCCGATATAGGTGGTAATTGTGGCAAAAAATGCCCATACGAGTGTCCATCCCAGAACACGGATGAACGCATAGCCAAAGGTGACCGTCAGCCCGCCGCCGCCGAAAAGGCTCATGAAGTTGTCAAATCCAACCCAGGTAAACAGACTGTTTGGCGGCATGTGATTCTGATCGTAATTGGTAAAGGCTACCAGGATCAGGAGCAGAATCGGAATAAATGTAAAAATGGCGATTCCCAGCACCGGAAGCGTCAGCAGTGTAATATGGAACTTCTCTTCCTTATATGCACGCAGATCCTCCAGGAAGGTGGGAATATGTTTTCCCTTCTCCGCCATTTTCTGCAGTTCATACACATGGATCACATTCCGCATCCACACGATCAGGAATGCAAACCATACAACAAAGCTGAACAGAGAGAACAGCAGGATGGTGAAGGAGTTATCATAATCATTAAATTCACTTTTCATGGTCTTCATGTTGAAGACCTTTTCCATCTGTACCGTACCAAGAGTTCCGAATTTCGGAACATAGGACATTGCAAATTTCACGGTAAAAATAATGGCTGCAGCTTCCAGAATGGTCATCAAAAGCGCTTTTATATACTGTTTTCTTTTAAAATAGCCGGCGCCCATCCAAAGCAGCGATAATTTTACAAACGCATCGCCTTCGGATACGGCTCTTCCAAAGTCGGCAAAAAAACCGGCAATAACTGCAAAAAACCCTTTGACTGCCAGAAGGGCAGTCCCTCTTTCCTTTTTTTCCATATACTTCCTCCTGCAGAAGAAAAACGGCCCCCGGGCACTGTATTTCTGTCCGGAACTCCGATAAAATGGCGCACATGCCCTCGCATATGCGCCTGTGTTTTACCCCAAACCTTTATGCCCGATTATTCTACCGGTGCGGTCACACCTTCTACCAGAGTATCCAGAGTTTCCTGAATGGCTGCTTCATCGTCTGCTGAAACGCTTCCCTGTGCGATCAGTTCGCCAAGAGTCTGTGCCGGATCCCAGTATTTTCCGCCTACCATCTGAACGCTGCTGTATGCAGACTGTTCTGCCAGTGCTGCGATAGCGATATTTGCTTTTACTTCTTCAGAATCAATGATGTTTTTGTTGGTCGGACCACTCTCACGCTGATTGAAGAACTCCTGCTGGGATTCTTCACTGGTGATGAAATCAGCCAGAACGGTTGCCCATCCGGCATTTTCAGAGAAACCATTGACTCCGACAAATTTGTATCCTGCTACAGAACCCTGCTGTACCTGTTCATCACCGATGGTATAGGTCGGAAGCTTGGTTGCTGCATATCCGTCCCCATAAACGCCCTGTGCAGTGATGGCATCCCATGTACCGGAAACACATGCGCAAAGCTCACCTGTTGCAAGCTGGTTGGAAATGTCACCGTCGGCAATTGCCATGAATGCCGGATTTGCTGCGATATTCAGCATACTCTGTACTACCTGAACTCCGGTGTATCCGTCAGGGCTTGTGCCGTTCCAGTCGATTGCTGTGGTTCCGTCCTCATTTAATCCGGTAGTAAAGCCTGCTCCGTAGAAGAAGCTTGCGTTATACCATCCGGAAGCAAAGGTCATACCAACCTTTTTGCCTGCTTTTTCTGCTGCTGCAAGAAGGCTGTCCCAGGATGCAACGTCTTCTTCTGTAAGAACAGAAGAATCGTAGTACAGGAAGTATCCGTTATCTCCTGCTCTTGGGAATGCATACAGACTTCCATCAACGGAAGCAGCTTCCACAGATGCTTCTACGTTATCATTCTTTACATCATCCAGACTTCTTCCTGCCACGGAAAGAGCTTCTCCAACCTCTTCCAGATTCATCAGAGCACCTGCATTTACAAGGTCTGTAAGCTGATCGCTTGCAAATGAATATACATCTGCTGCAGCTTCAACATCTGTAAGAATGGTATCTTTTGCTGTGGATTCAGATTCTACGCCAATCTGAATATCAAATTTCTGATCCGGGAAAGCTTCCTGGAATTTATCAGTCAGTTCTTTCAGAAGAGTCTGATCTTCTTCAGCTCCCCATACGGTCAGGGAAATGGTTTCCTCTTCTGCCTGAACGCCAGCAGCCGGGGCGATTACCATTGCAGTAGTGATGGCAGCCGCAATTACTTTTTTTGTTACTTTCATTTTCTTTACCTCCCGTAAATTTCTTGCGCACTTTGCGCAACCGCTTGTTCACATTTTTAGTATATATCGAATAGGTACCATTGTCAATCTCACATTATAGATAATTATTTCGTTTTAATTTTAGTCATAATGCACAATCTAATCCTTGCATTTGCGCAACTATACAACTTTGTTGCGCTTTAAATTCATACAATCATGGGGAGAT
Source organism: uncultured Blautia sp. (assembly GCA_945872375.1). Classification (GTDB taxonomy): domain Bacteria; phylum Bacillota; class Clostridia; order Lachnospirales; family Lachnospiraceae; genus Blautia_A. The sequence goes on from CAMBYR010000015.1 coordinate 9,202, forward strand.
CCGGCCTTCCAAAAAAAGAAGGATCCTCACTCCATAGCTGGCGAATCAGTTATAGAGTGAGGATCCCATCCCTATTTTATTTTTTACAGTTCCTTTTATGATAACCCATTACTGCCATCATTCCCACAACGGATAAGAACATCAGCACTATCCAGGACATCACATTTGTATGATCGCCCGTGGGCGGACCGGACGTATAGGACGTACCGGACGTGCTGGTCGAACCGGCAGAGTAGGCAGGATAAACAGAATTTGCAGCGCTCGTTGGGGTAACAGAGCTTTCCGTGCTTTCCTGATTTTCGTTATTCGAATTTTGATCATCCTGCACGGCTGTTACATTTTCAATACTCATCGTACCGCCATCTCCCAGATTCAGCATCAGGTTAATCCCGATCTCATCACGATCTGCAGCCACAGTATAGGTATCATTTGAGACAGACAGATTCACATTATCGCTCTCTGTCAGCACAAACTCCACATAGCCGACTGTTTTTCCATTTTCAACAGCCGTCAGAGAATGACTGCCGCACTCCACGTCATCAAAAGAAAATTTTCCGTCCTTATCGGTCACATCCGTCTTTAATGTACTGCGAAGCTCCAGGGTGATATTCTGAACCGGCTTTCCGTTTCTGCTGACCGTGCCCTGTACAATGTAGGTTTTATTCTGGGCTGTGCCTGCGTCTTTTGTTATGACGGTAAGAGTCTTATCCTCATAGACCGGTTCCAGGATGTAGTACCCTTCTTTAACCCGGCTGGTGATATCCTCGCCGTTTAACAGAATCCGTGTGATATCCTTACCGCTTTCTGAACGAATCAAAAACGTTGGGCAGGAAAGCCGCTCCACCGTAAAAAGAGTTCCGGGCACGCCGTCTAACAGTACTTCTGCACCATCCGCATTCACCACGATCGTGTGGCTGCCCGGTACTGCAGTAGAAATGGTTGCATCTCCCGCAAAGGCTGTTATGCCCATGGAAAATAATAACAACAGGGACAGAAGCAGGGTCGTTATTCTTTTCAATCACGTTCACCTCCATTTTTCACTCTGTCTCCTTTTGCTGTTATGAAGCAGATGTATTGACATAAGAAACCGTGAAGGTTACGGTGTCGCTGTAGCTGCCCGCAAATGCGGCATTCCATGCGGCCTGCGTGATATCAATGGTCAAAGGGGTTTCCTGTCCCGCAGCGGTATACTGCTGAGCAGTAAAAGCCTTCCCGTTTTTGTCATTTATCGTATAGGCGATCGTCTTATTGTTATCTGCCTGATTTTTCAGCTTGCCGCTGGCATTCAGCTCAACTTTGACGGCATAGCCCGGATTGATTTGTGCGGCATCCAGCTTCACGGAGCCGAAGGAGGTAGAAAGCCTGTTGAATGTCACAGTCGTATTGGCAGGAATCGTAACTGTATAGGTAGGTGAAATACTGGTCTTCACCTCCACATCAGAGGTCTTTGGATCACTGTCCTGATTGATTCCCGCTGCAAATGCAGTGGCGGAAAGGGTGAGCGTCAGTACAAAAGCTGACACTATTGCTGTCAATTTTTTCATCGTTCATTCCTCCTGGATCATTCAACCGAGATCGTAAAGGTCACGGTGTCTGTATATTCTCCTGCGTAAGTGGGGTTATCCGCCGCAAAGTGCAGGGTGCTGGTCTGGTCAGTGGTACTGGTACCAAAAGTGGCAACGGTACCACCTGTTATGATGGCTGTATCGGAATCCCCGACTTTAACCGTGTAGGGCAGTTCATAAGAAGTGCCATTCTCTCCGGTAGTCAGCTTGAAATCACCGGCAAGGGTAACCTTGACCATTTTATTCTCCAGCAGCCGGACATTCTCAGCCTTAATCACTGCATCCTGCCTGTAATTGCCGTCGGAAGCATCCTTTGCCAGTGTCACTTTTGCCGGAATGGTCACCGTGTAGGTGGGGTCAACATTGAAATTGACTGTGGTTTCCTTGCCTGTTGTATCACTGGGGCCAAATGTATTGGCGGGATCAGACTCTGCAGCCGCAAAGGCTGTAAGAGACAGAGAAAGCGCCGCAGTCATCGAAAGAACAAACGTAATTATTTTTTTCATGGGTTATCTTCTCCTAACAAAAAATTGTTTCTATCTTCATTTAGGCATGGGAACTGTATCAACAGAAACCGTAAAAGTCACCGTACCTTTGTAGGTACCTGCGTAGGTGACAGAGGCCGGCGCAGAAAACGACAGCGTCGCATTTCCATTGTCCGCATCATAGGGATTGACAGCGAGAACCGTATCACCGATATTAACGTTTTCCTCGCCATTTTTCACGGTATAAACCAGTTCTGCCCCCTCATCCGTTTTGACCTTAAACGAGTTGTTCATTTCACTGGTGCCGGTGAGCTTCACGGCTACATAGCTGCCCTTGTTGACCTTAACATCCTCTGCCGATACCGTTACAGAATTTCCAAGCGTCACAGTAGCCGGAATCGTAACGGTGTAAGCCGGCTGAACCGTATAGGTGACACTGGTACTGCCGGTTTTATTTTCAGAGCCCGGGGTTATGCTGGTATCATTTGCTGCCGCAAAAGCCGTTACATACAGGGAAAGTGCGATAGCCAACGCCGGAATAAAAGTAAATAATTTCTTCATGAGATTGCTCCTCCTTCATAATACATGTTTTATCTTGAGCCTTGCGGCATAATCAGGGATCCAATGCCGTTTCCACAGAAACGGTAAATTCACAGTACCGAAATACCGGCCTGCCTTTTTCCACGATCACGTTCTCAGCAGAGATGGTCGCCGATTTCCTCATGTGTCACCTCCATCCTCAATGGAAACCGTAAAGGTAACGGTTCCTTTATAATCGCCGGAATACCGGACAGCTGTGGTCGGGGCGCTAAAGGTCAGTGTCGTGCTGCCGCTGCTGTCTGCCGTGCCGCCTGCAACGGTCAGCACTGTGCTGCCCACAGTGACAGATGTATTACTTCCGCTTGCCGAGACACTTCCGCCGGATATCTCTATTCCTCCGCTCTCCTGCTCAGCACGGGTAATTGTGTAGCTCAGCTCCGCGCCCTCGGCAGTGGTCAGCTTGAAATTGTTGCCCGTACCGCTGGTGCCGGAGAGTGTCACCACAAGGCAGCTGCCGGAGACCACATTCACGCCGCTGGCGCTGACGGTGGCCGTGCCGCCCAGCTCTTCCGTCGCCGGGATGGTGACCGTATAGGTGGGTGCGTTGACATATCCGCTCACACTGACGGTCAGTGCCTTGGCAGGCATGGTGAACGCGTTGTTTTCAACGGTCACACCGGTATCCGAGATCGTCCAGCCGGACACTGCCTGACCCACGGAGACATTGGTGCCGGTCAGGGTGATGGTTGCCCCCGATTCGGCGTAGATTTTGGCATTGTAGGTAACGGTATCCGGGCTGGTGCAGTCCGTCAGTGTCAGAGAGTAATATATATTGCCAGAGATTCTCCCGCTGCCGCTGAGAGTACCGTCAACGTAGGTTGCTCCGCTTCCGGTTAAATTACCCCTCACAACCAGTCCACCCTGTACATCCAGCGTGCCATTGATGGTACCAGTGACGTTGGAGGGGATGGTAAAGGTAACGCCTTCCTCAATGACCAGTGTGCGTCCTTCTTCTATGGTAAAAGAAATGGGCATGGTCTGGCTGGCGCTGATGATGGCAGTGCTGCTCCGATTGAACACAATGCCGCTGGTGCCGCCCTGGCCGCCGCCAATACTGTATTCGGTGCCCGAATAACCTTCATTGACAGAGCCTCCGTTGATGATGATTAAGCCGCCGGAACCCGCTTTTTGTTTAAAACTACCTTCGTAAGCACCGCCACCGATACCCGCAGCACCGCCGCTCCCTTTGGCTACAACGGTACCACCGTTGATGGTAATAACACCTGCATCACGACCAGCACCGCCGCCGATGCCTGCAGCGCTACCGCCGCCGTTGGCAGTGACATTGCCGCCGTTAATGGTGATATTACCGCCATAATAGTTGCCAGCGTCATTTCCAGAGCTGCCGATGCCTGCTGAATTATGAGAACCAGAGGCAGTAATAATGCCGCCGTTGATAATCACTGTACCGCAAGCACCGTTTTTTGTGCCGCCAATACCGGCATCGTAATCACAGCTCACACTGATTAACCGACCAGTGCCGCCCGCCTGACCGTAGATGGTCAGGCTTTTGCCTTTATCAACCTGAATACCGTATTTATCAGCCGTGAGAGTACAGCCGTCTTTCAAAATCAGCCTGACATTGCCGTTGACAATTATCCGTTTATTGAAGCTTACATCGCTACTGACCACATACCAGCCGGTTGACCATGTTATGGTGTCAGGTTCCACCACCGTGGCGTCGGCACAGGTCCTGGTTTCCCAGTTTTGTCCGTTGCTGTCGCAATCCCGATAAGCGACACTTATCGTACCAAGCGGCACCGGCTTCGCCGCGCCTGCCTGTCCGGCCAGCGCGTTCAGTGCGGCAATGGCCGCATCATATTTTGTGAAATCCAGAGCGTCCAGCTCGTCATCCGTCAGGGCAGACTTGGCCTCGTCGATCTCGTCCAGCTTCGCGCCCACTTCCTCAGCGTTGTCCGCTGTGATGTCACCTGCGTCCGGCAGAGCATCGATCAGATCTTGTACCGCATCGACACCGCTTTTCGCCCCCGGCTCGCCTTCCAGAAAAAGCCCGTCTGAAAAAAACTCTTCTACAGAACCCTCTTCCGAATAAAGCCCGTCTGAAAAAAGTCCATCCGAAAAAAGCTCTCCCGAATAATCGTCTTCTGCCAGTGCAGAAGCAGGAAGCAGTGTCGCTGTCAAAGCTATGCTGAGAAACAGGGACAGCCATTTTCTTTTCTTCATGCTCAGTTGCACCTCCATTTTTACTGTACGATCAATACGGTCTCCACATTGGCACCGTTCATGGCGCTTCCGTCCTCCAGAGAGGCAGTGGTGATCCGTATGGTCGCGTGATATTCCCCTGCGGACAAAGCCCGCGATAACGTAATATCCGAGATCATCTGGCCCGGCGGCACCATCTTTGAAGTGTACAGCACTTCATCGGTATCTTTTAAGACCAGTTCAAAAGTAAAGTAACAGGGGTTTCCTTCCGGGTTTAACAGAGAGATCGAGACATCCTTTTTGTCTGCCGGAAGGCTGATGGACGGGTAACCGGGAATCTTGATTCCCACAGTTTCCTCCTCGTTTTTCTCCGGAAGCTCACTGCCGCTCCAGTCACCTGCATCAGGGTCGATGTCCGGGGAAAACTGCGCTGTTTCCGCTGTATCCGGGCCAAACCAGCGGTTCCAGTTCATGCCCAGAACAATGCCGCCTGTCACCAGCAGAATTACAACGGCCAGCAGTATGATCAGCGTCCCTTTGGAAAGAGTCACTCCCTGACGGTTTTTGTCATTTTTTTTATTGCTCATTCGGTAAATTCCTCCTTGCCTGCTTTTCCCAGAGCATAATATATCTCTTACACTTTAGCAAAAAAGTCATATGAATACCAGTAGCTCTGCGTAAATGGGCATAAATGTGACAAAAATAACCCAACATGTCCATTGACAGGGCAAAAAAGGTACTGTTACACTTATGTTGATATAACACAGAAAAGAAAGGGGAATCACCATGAAACAGCTCCCGAAAACAGTTCCTGCACTGCTGATATCTATTTTTCTCTGCATACCGTCTGTTCTGGCTGTTTTTTCTTATACCAGGCCCATGGAGGATGTCACTTATCCTCTTTTTCAGTATCCCGAAGACGGACAGGAATGGGAAGGCGCGGACAGCTGGAAATTCTATACGAATGAAAAAGGCGCGGAAACAGAGCTTACTTCCAATGGGTTTGGAGGCTATCTGGGTCTTTCTTATCCGGGACAGACCTTTTATTATTCCCGCATTCTGGCAGAAGAAGCACAGAGCCCCATGCTGAAGATCGAAGCCGTCAACCGGACAGTCAGCGTTTTTCTGGATGATACCCTGATCTATACCGATTGCCAGGATCTGGATAACCGGATCGGATACCTGAACCTTCCCATGCTGGAGTACGACCGGATGGAACCCATTACGATCTCCCTCCCGCCGGATTATGTGGGAAAGACCCTGACCATCGCCCAGTCCAGTCCGGTTGTCTCGGAAACCCTGACGGATGCCGGAACAGTCTGGCCCAGCGGTGTAACGCTGTACTGCGGCTACGCCTATGAAAGCAGCCTGATTGCCTCTTCGTCAAAAACCATGCTTCCGGCCGCCCTTTTGTTCGCACTGGAGCTGTTCCTTCTGGCTGCGTTCCTCTGGAAAGCCTTCGCCGGGCATTTTTCCCTGCAGCTTCCCGTGCTCGCACTGGCCGTCCTGTTTCAGATGTGCAGCGTTTTGACCAGGGCCGATTATTTTTACCGGTATTCCGGAAATCTTCCTTTTGATCCCACGGATCTGCTGTTCCATCTTTCCGCAGGCACACTCCTTCTGTTCCTCACCCTGTATGCCGGACGGCTGCGCCCCTTATTTCTTGCAGTCACTGTCCTCCATTGGGGCAGTACTCTGCTTTATCTTGTCACAAAGCTGAATCTGTTCCTGGACTACGGCGACTGGTATCAGTTTTTTGCGGAGCTTCCGCAGATCACCGGTTTTCTGTCACTTCTGGCAGTGCTTGTGGGAGCATTTCTCTTGTGGAAAATGGGGAATCGTTTCTTTCGCCATATGGCCCAGACAGCCCTGGCCCTTCTGGTGGGCTATGCCCTGTTCCTGGCTGCCGGCATTCCAGCTTCCACAGACTATGCGGCCAGCGTATTTACAAGGATCAAGGGGGATATCCTCCTGTGCCTTCCGAATTTTTCCCTGAAGCTGGTCTGGTATCTCTCTCTGATCTCCGGTCTGGCTGCAGTGATCCTGGAGCTGGTCGAGCAGGAAGCAGAACGCCGTACAGAATATCAGGTACTGGAGGCCAAAAATCAGCTTGCCATGGAAAGCTATGACAGCCTACGCCATCAGGCAGAACAAATACAGCTGCTCCGCCATGACACGATGAAGCATTACTCCCTGCTGCGCGCTATGGCAGCACAAGCCCCGGATCGTATCCCGGGCTATCTGGATGAACTGATCGGGCAGGCAGAGAAGATCCGCCCTGTTGTAAACAGCAGCAACCGGATCTTAAATATCATCTTAAACGGAAAATTAAGTGCGGCTTCCGAAAAAGGGATCTCAACCGAGATCCTGCGCGGCGATGCCCCGGAAACGCTTCCCCTGTCCGATACAGAGCTCTGCTGTCTCTTCATGAATATTCTGGACAATGCCATCAATGGCGCATCCGGTTCCGACACCGGGGAATCCTATATCAAACTTGATTTCCACTGTAA
>CAMBYR010000016.1 GCA_945872375.1 uncultured Blautia sp.
GAAAATAATGACATAAAAAATAGTGGAAAATTCTGTCGGTTGCAGTTGCAGAGGCGGACACAGAATGATAAAATAATGGCAGTGCCCTCGGAAGGGATTCCGGAGGCACTGCTTTTCTGACTTTTTCAAAGCAGAAAGGCATGGATGAGGAAACGGCCGCTGCCCAGGACACTGTGCCTGGTCGGCGGCTGTTGAAAAGAAAGAAGGATGAAGATGGAGCTTGGAAGTTTTAAGAAGGGACTGAAGGATGGCGTGCCCATTGGCCTGGGATATTTTGCCGTTTCATTTACCTTTGGCATGATGGCGGTTTCCGGCGGTCTTACGACAGCACAGGCTGTTCTGATCTCTTTGACAAACCTTACTTCTGCGGGCCAGTTTGCCGGACTTGATATTATCATTGCAGGCGGCTCCTGTTGGGAGATGGCGCTGACACAGCTGATCATTAATCTCCGGTACTGCCTGATGTCATTTTCTCTGGCACAGAAGCTTCAGAGAAATGTGCCCTGGGCGCATCGGTTCGTGGTGGCATTTGGTGTGACGGACGAAATCTTTGGAGTCAGTGCCAGTCAGGAAGGGCGCGTAAGCCCGTATTATAATTATGGTGCCATGTGTGTGGCGATTCCGGGATGGACCCTTGGAACGCTTGTGGGAGGCATTTCCGGAAATCTGCTTCCTGCCTTTATGGTCAGTGCCCTGAGTGTGGCAATTTACGGAATGTTTCTGGCGGTGATCATTCCTCCGGCAAAGACAAATCGTGCCGTGCTTTTCGTAGTGATCGGTGCCATGGCAGTCAGCAGTCTTTTTGCAGTGGTTCCCGTGCTGAAACAGGTATCCTCCGGTTTTGTGATTATTATTACAACGATTCTGGTGGCAGGAGCGGCAGCATTTTTCTGCCCGGTGGAAGAAAAGGAGGAAACGGCCCATGAGTCATAATATTTATCTTTACATTCTGGTGATGGCCGGTGTGACATACCTGATCCGTATGCTTCCCCTGGTGCTGTTCCGAAAGGAGATCACCAGCCCCTTTGTAAAATCATTTCTGTTTTATGTGCCCTATGCCTGTCTGGCCGCAATGACCTTTCCGGCGATCCTGACGGCAACGGCCAGCGTGATTTCCGCCGTGATCGGTTTTGTGGTGGCACTGATCGCCGCCTATAAGGAAAAGAGCCTTCTGACGGTGGCTCTGATGGCCTGTGCAGCGGTATTTATCGCAGAACGGATATTGGAATTCCTGTAAGAAAAGAACCCGAAAGAAAGCGGTGAATTTGCTTTCTTCCGGGTTTTTTGTTCCTTCGGGGTTTGTTATTCGCCCATAAAGCTTAAATCGATTTCTCCGTCAAATACGGTGGTCGCAGGACCTGTCATATAAACCAGGTTTTCGGAACGATCCCAGAAAATGCTAAGATCGCCGCCCAGAAGTCTGACAGTGACAGGAACATCGCCGTCCACATGGCCGTTTAAAATGGATGCGACTGCCACAGCGCAGGCACCGGTACCGCAGGCAAGGGTTTCGCCGGATCCGCGCTCCCAGACACGCATCTGAACAGTATGTCTGTCCAGAACCTTCACGAATTCCGTATTGACACGATCCGGGAAAACACTGTGGTTTTCAAAGGATGGTCCGATTTTTTCCAGATCCAGGTTTTCGACTTCATCCATATAGATAATGGCATGGGGATTTCCCATGGATACGGCTGTCATATAATAGGTAGTGCCGTCTACGGTAAGAGGAGCGTTGATGACCTGTTCTGTTTCCGCAGAAACGGGAATCCGGGAGGCCGTAAGGATGGGAGAGCCCATATTCACCTTTACCATGGATACTTTCCCGTTTTCCACGGTAAGATCCAGATATTTGATGCCGCTTTTGGTTGCCACGCTGATGCTTGTTTTTTTGACGATTCCGTAATCATAGACATATTTTGCTACGCAGCGGATTCCGTTTCCGCACATGGCGCCCTGGGAGCCATCCAGGTTGTACATATCCATTTCACAGTCGGCAATTTCTGAGGGGCGGATCAGAATCAGGCCGTCGGAGCCGATGCCGAAGTGCCGGTCGCTGACATATTTTGCTACGGCAGACGGGTCTTTTACCGTTTCCTGAAAACAGTTTACATATACATAATCATTACCAATTCCATGCATTTTTGTGAATTTCATAATAATCAAACCTCCTGAAAAAGTATTCATTCCTCGATTTCCGCAAAAGCATAAACCTTTTTTATTATAAAAAAAAATTGCATATTATTCAAGAATAATAAATCTTAAATTTTCTCTTGCATAATTTCAGAAATCCGTTATAATGAAGAAATAATGAATACCATTTTAATATTTATGCATGTTCTTGCAACGCAGAAACATGAAAAGGAGGATATCTATGAAAAAAAGATTACTTGCACTTGGCCTGGCCGCATGTATGGTTTTTGGCTCTACAGCAGTATTTGCTGAAGAAGACGCAGCAGAAGAAGAAGTTCTTGAACTGACAACTGTTACCGAAGGAAAACTTACCGTAGCTACCAGCCCGGACTTCGCTCCCTATGAATTCTATTCCATCGATGAAAACGGAGATCCTACACTGGCAGGATTTGACCTGGCACTTGCACAGTACATTGCCGATTATGCAGGACTGGAACTGGAAATCGTTCCTATGGACTTTGACGGTGTGCTGACAGAGCTTGCAAATGGTTCCGTAGACCTTGGTCTGGCAGGTCTTTCTCCGGATCCGGCACGTGAAGATGCAATGGCATTCTCCGATATCTATTACAGAGGCGGACAGTCTCTTGTAACGATCAAGGAAAATGCAGAAACATACAACAGCCTGGAAGTATGCAACAATTCTGACGTATCTGTAGGTGCTCAGATTGGTTCTATCCAGATGGATCTTGCCAACGAAAACACACCGGATGCAGATATCGTAGCTCTGCCGAAGGTTACAGACCTGATCTCCGAGCTGATCGCCGGCAAACTGGATGCTGCTTATATCGAGACAGCCGTAGCTGAAAGCTATCAGAAAAACTATCCGGACCTTGAGATCGTTGCAGACGTTCCTTACGAAGTAGAAGGTTCTGCAGTTGGTGTCAACAAATCAAACGAAGCTCTTCTGATCATCGTAAACGAAGCAATTGAATGTGCTCTGGAAGATGGTTCCATGGATGACTTTATTGCAGAAGCAAATGCACTTGCAGCAGGTGAGAAATATGAAGGTCTTCTTGATGAGAACGAAAGTGTTCCGGAAGAAGAGGAAGCTGCTGAAGAATAATTGGTCGGCAGTGAATTGAATAAAGATTGATTGGCAAATGGGCAGGGAGTTGCTGCATGGAAGACAAATGCAGCTGCTCCCTGTTGAGCGGTATACCCCTGCAGCAGGGGTGCTATGTGAAAGTAGAGAGGAGTAATCTATGGATTCATTTATCAAGCTCAGTAATTTTTCCAAAATCCTTCCCTACGCGCAGTTATTCCGGCAGGGTATGTTCGTTACCGTACTTCTGTCGCTGTTTACTGTAGTGATTGGATTTTGCCTGGCCCTGATCCTGGCCCTCATGCGTTTATCGAACTTCCGTCCCCTTCGTTTTCTGGGAATTGACAAAAATGGATATCAGCGGGAAACGGGAGTACTGGCAGCGATCAGTAAATTTAATCCCCTGAATTTTCTGGCAACAGCGTATGTGGAGATTCTTCGGTCCACACCTGTTCTGGTACAGATTTTCATCATTTATTACGGTGTATTCGGAATGATCGATCTTCCGGGAATCCAGTTGTTCGGATTTATCAAATTTGACCGTTTCTTCCCGGGCGTTGTGGCTCTGGGAATGAACTCCGGTGCTTACCTTTGTGAGATCATCCGTTCCGGTGTTCAGTCCATTGACGGCGGACAGACAGAAGCAGCCCGTTCCCTGGGACTTTCCCAGGTGCAGAACCTGCGCTATATTATTCTTCCTCAGGCCCTGAAGAATATTCTGCCTGCCATTGCCAATGAATTTGTTGTTATCATCAAGGAATCTGCAATTACATATACCATCGGTGTGCAGGATATCATGTCTGCGGTAAACGCAGTCAAGGGAGCAACCTTCGTCATTATTGAACCGCTTCTGGTGGCAACGGCAATTTATTTCTGCCTGTGCTTCCCGACCTCCAAACTGATTGCATATTTCGAAAGGAGAATGAGCCGTGGCGACAAGAGATAGTCTGATTCAGGTAACTGATTTAAAAAAGCATTATAATATGGGCGTCATTAAGGCTCTGGATGGTGTGACCACCAATATCTACAAAGGGGATGTGGTCGTAGTGATCGGTCCCTCCGGTTCCGGAAAATCCACGTTTCTTCGGAGTCTGAATCTTCTGGAAGAGCCTACAGGCGGCTCGATTATTTTTGATGGCGTGGATATTACGAAAAAGAAATACAGGGATGCCAGCGGAAAGACGGTGAAGCTGAATGTGGATCAGCTTCGTCAGAAGATGGGAATGGTATTCCAGCATTTCAACCTGTTTCCGCATATGACGATTCTGGACAATATGATCCTGGCGCCGATGAAGGTAAAGGGAATCAGCCGGGCAGCGGCCGAAGAAAAAGCACTGAATCTGCTGGATCGCGTTGGACTGAAGGATCGTGCAGGCGCCTATCCCATTCAGCTTTCCGGCGGACAGAAGCAGCGTGTTGCCATTGTGCGTGCCCTGGCGATGGAGCCGGAGGTGATGTTGTTTGACGAGCCCACTTCCGCGCTTGACCCGGAAATGGTAGGAGAGGTTCTGGATGTTATGAAGGAGCTGGCAAAAGAAGGTATGACCATGGTATGCGTGACACACGAGATGGGATTTGCCCGTGAGGTGGGAAACCGTGTACTGTTTATGGACCAGGGAAAACTTCTGGAGGAAGGCTCACCGGAGGATATTTTTGAACGTCCGAAGAATCCGAGACTTCAGGATTTCCTGGCAAAAGTGCTGTAAGGAGAGAGACAATGACAAAGGAAAAAGAACGTGCACTGGCGGCGATCGATGCCGGCGCAGATCTGGTTCGAAGCGTTGCGGACAGGATCTGGGAATATGCGGAGCTTTCTCTTCAGGAATCAAAGTCTGCAGAATGTTATTGTGAGGTTCTGGAAAAAGAAGGCTTTCAGGTGGAAAGAGGAATCTGTAATATCGAAACGGCTTTTTCCGCATCTTTTGGAAGCGGCAGACCGGTGATCGGAATTCTTGCAGAATATGATGCGTTGTCCGGCCTTTCCCAGAAGGCAGGAAGCCTGATCAGAGAGGAAGCCGTGCCGGGAGGAAGCGGTCATGGCTGCGGACACAATCTGCTTGGTGCAGGTGCATTTGCGGCTGCTCTTGGCGTAAAGGCCTATCTGGAAGAAAACGATTGTCCGGGTACGGTGATTCTGTATGGCTGTCCGGGAGAAGAAGGCGGCGCCTCCAAGGCGTTTATGGCCCGGGATGGCGTCTGGAAAGATCTGGATGCTGCCCTTACCTGGCACCCGGAGGATGTGAATGAGGTCGCTACAGGATCCTCAAATTCCTGTATTCAGGTGCAGTATAAATTTACCGGGATCGCTTCCCACGCGGCGGGCGCGCCAGAGATGGGCAGAAGTGCTCTGGATGCCGTAGAGCTGATGAATATCGGCGTACAGTTCCTCCGGGAGCATATGAGTGACAAGGCAAGGATTCATTATGCAATTACCGATGCGGGCGGATGCAGCCCCAATGTGGTACAGCCGAAGGCTTCCGTGCTGTATATGGTTCGTTCCAATCATGTGGCAGAGGCTGTGGAGCTGGAAAAGCGTGTGGATAAGATAGCAGAAGGTGCGGCCCTGATGACGGAGACCACCTTTGAGAAGAAGTTCATTGACGGGCTTGCGGATACCGTGAGCAATTTTGCTCTGGAACGTGTGCTGTATGAAAACTTCCGGGAGCTTGGTGTGCCGTCCTACACAGAGGAGGAGCATGCCTTTGCGGATCGGCTGGCAGAGACATACCCGTCAGAGGGTTATCTGCCCGGTGTGGCTGCGGAGTTTGATTCAGAGCTTCGGGAGCAGGTGCGGGCTCTTCGGGAAAAGAACGGGCATGCCATGAATGCATTTCTGGCGCCCCTTTACCAGGGCGAGGCATTTAAGGCCGGTTCCACGGATGTGGGAGATGTGAGCTGGCTGACACCTACGGCGCAGATCCATGTGGCCTCCTGGCCAAACGGATGTCCCGGACACAGCTGGCAGAATGTTTCCTGTGACGGAACCGAGATCGGAAAAAAGGCGGCAGTTCATGCCGGAAAGGTTCTGGCAGCAGCGGCCATTGATCTTCTGACCAGACCGGAGCTTCTGAAAGAAGCAAGAGAAGAATTTGAAAAACGCACCAGAGCGGGCTATATCTGCCCCATACCAAAGGGTGCGGTTCCGGTGATACCGGATTGAGAGAAATACAGAAAAAGAAATCCGAAAAATAAAAGAAAACACGGCTGCCCGGGATGATCTGTCCGGGGGCCGTGTTTTCTTTATGATGTCTGTTCTTCGTTGGAGGAAGAAGCAGAATTCTTTTTTAATTCATTGTAGCAGTATTTGATGATGGCCTTGCGGGTGATGATGCCGATGAAATATCCCTGATCATCCACTACCGGGACGTAATTCTGATTGATGGCCCGGTCCAGAAGGTCCTCCATTTTGGAACTGGCATGAACCGGTTTGTATGTAGCCCGGCGGGGAATCGCCATGATCGGAATGCTTTCCATCTCTTTGATATCGTTGACTCCCAGGCGCTTGATCCCCCAGAGAAGATCTCCCTCGGAGATGGTACCGGTGTATTTTCCGTCCAGGCTGAGAATCGGAATACAGGAAAATTTCCGGTGTTCCATTTTTTCTACTGTCTGCCTCAGAGTTTCATTTTCAAAAATATATGCCACTTCGCTTTTGGGTGTCAGAAAAAATAAAATATTCACGTTTGCTACCCCGTATTCATTTGGTGAAGATTCTTTCTATCCCTATGATATCATGCAGTCTGGGCATTTTCAATAAAAGGAATTATTAAATTTCTGAAAAAATTGTGAAGACAGAACAATTAAAGAAGCTTTACGCCCTTTGCCTCCGCTTCTTCCTTTACTTCCTTTGGCCACAGGGAAACGTGTACCTCTCCGATGTGTGCCTTGCGCAGGAAGAACATACAGATTCGGGACTGTCCGATGCCGCCGCCGATGGTATAGGGAAGCTCTTTGTTTAAAACTGCTTTCTGGAAATCCAGCTCCCGGCGGTCATCGCAGCCAGCCTCTGTAAGCTGTCTGTCCAGGGCTTCTTCGTCCACACGAATACCCATGGAAGAAAGTTCCAGTGCAATATCCAGAACCGGGTAATAAACAAGGATATCACCGTTTAATTCCCAGTCATCATAGTCCGGAGCACGTCCGTCGTGACGTTCCCCGTTGCTCAGCATTTTTCCTACCTGCATCAGGAATACGGCACCTTTTTCCTTGACGATTTTATATTCACGTTCCTTAGGAGTGCAGTCCGGGTACATGTCCACCAGCTCCTGTGTGGTGACAAAAGCGATTTCCCGGGGAAGGATCTCTTCAATGTAGTCATACTGTACGGCCATGTATTTCTCTGTTTTGCGTAAAGCGCGGTAGATGGACCGTACTGTATTGATGAGTGTTTCCATGGTACGTTCTTCTTTGGTAATGATTTTTTCCCAGTCCCACTGATCTACATAAACAGAGTGGATATTGTCCACATCCTCGTCACGGCGAATGGCGATCATGTCTGTGTAAAGACCTTCTCCATGGGAAAAACCATATCTCTTAAGCGCATAACGTTTCCATTTGGCAAGAGAATGTACGATTTCCGCGTTCTCCTCCTGGCCCTTGATGTCGAAGCTGACAGGGCGTTCCACACCGTTCAGGTTGTCGTTGAGTCCTGTGGACGGTGCTACAAATACAGGCGCAGATACGCGGAGAAGATTCAGGTTCTGAGAGAGGGACTGCTGAAAGAAGTCCTTGACTGTTTTGATTGCGACCTGGGTATCGTGCAGGTTCAGATCTGACTGATAACCCACAGGAATTCTGATCTGTTCCATAATAATTGTTCCTCCTAGTAAAATGTCAGGCATTGTATCTGTTCCGTTTTCCTGAGGCGGAACAAATTCCAATGTGGCAATTATAACAGGAACGAAAGAAGATTGCAATTACCGTTCACAGGTAATATTGCGAATACGGGCTTCTCATGCTATAATCTGAAGAAGATGATACGGCTGCAAAGGATTTTGAGAGGGAGAGTGAAGAACGAATGAGCGAAAAATGTCAGATCTGCGATGGCCCGGTAAAGAACGGAAGGTGTACTCTCTGCGGGATGCCCTATCGGAATGATGAGGTTCTCTACCATTTGAATGAAAACCGTTCCGACCATTACCGCCACGCCACACCTGAGGTGAGAAAAAAGATGAAGGCACAGGAGATCCCGCTGGGGGATCAGCCGAAAACAGATGCCAATGTTTCCTCAAAAGAGGAGATTCAGGCACGGCAGAATGCCATGCGTCAGGAAGCCATGAAGCGCATCAGGACCACCAGGACTGCCGGCACAAAGAAAGTAAAAACGGAAAAAAAGAAAGACAGATCCGGTACCGTAAAGCTGATTATTCTGATCGTTGTTCTGCTCATGGGATTCGGACCGATGATCGAGGATGCGCTGGAATCGCTGACAGAGACGGTTCCGTCATTTCGGGAGGAAACGGAGGAGGATGCCTCCGCGTCGATCATTCCATGGGAAAACGAGAATGGGCAGGATGTCTACTCTGTAGGAAAATATTTTGGACAGCTGACTGTCGGCAAAGAGCTTCCGGAAGGAGTTTACCGGATCTATACAGATGAGGGTGATGCAGAAGTAAGGATTATCAATGGTGATGATGTCACCGACTACCTGATCGGGGAAGGAGACGGGGACCTGAAGCTGTTCCTGAAAAAGGAAATGGTCGTGGAGGTGTCTGAGGCTTCTGCTTCCCAGATAGTCCAGTTCTGCTGCAAGATTTCAAAATAAGGGTGAGCCGGAGCATTTATGGGTACGTAAATCATAAATTTAAAAAAGATATGAAATAATGCTTCCCTTTTTGTCCGAGATATGCTATACTGGCACAAGCGACACCAGATATGGGGAAAAACGGTGGAATTGAGGGGAAAATCCACCAGATATAGTATCATAGGAGATTGAGGTATGATTTACGTAATTAAGAAAGACGGCACCCGCGAAGAGTTTAATCCGCAGAAGATCATCGCTGCTGTGAATAAATCCGCAGCGCGTATTTTGTATACATTTTCTCAGGAAGAGAAAGATTTTATCTGTCGTTTTGCCCAGGAGCATGCGGAATCCCTGGGAAAAAATGAAATTGAGATTCAGGAAATGCACAATATTGTGGAAGGTGCCCTGGAGCGTGTAAATCCTGCTGTGGCCAAAAGCTACCGGGATTACAGGAACTACAAGCTTGATTTCATTCACATGATGGATGATGTTTACACAAAAAGCCAGGCTATCCGGTATATCGGCGATAAGAGCAATGCCAATACAGACAGTGCGCTTGTGGCAACAAAGAGAAGCCTGATTTTCAACGAACTGAATAAGGAACTTTACCGGAAATTTTTCATGAACCGCAATGAGCTTCAGGCATGCAAGGATGGTTATATTTATATTCATGACCAGTCGGCACGTCTGGATACCATGAACTGCTGCCTGTTCGATGTGGCATCTGTTCTGAAGGGCGGATTCGAAATGGGAAATGTCTGGTATAATGAGCCAAAGACACTGGACACAGCCTTTGATGTTATGGGAGATATCATTCTGAGTACGGCAGCCCAGCAGTATGGCGGCTTTACGGTACCGGAGGTAGACAAGATCCTGGCTCCCTATGCACAGAAGAGCTACGATAAATATGTTTCCGAATTCCTGAAGTATTCTGATGAAAACTGGAGCGGACGCGAGGAACGCGCCATCGAGTACGCACTGGATAAAGTGCGCAGGGATTTTGACCAGGGCTGGCAGGGAATTGAATACAAGCTGAATACGGTTGGCTCATCCAGAGGAGATTATCCTTTTGTAACGGTGACCCTGGGACTGGGAACGGAGAAATTTGCCAAGATGTGCAATATTTCCCTTCTGGAGGTTCATATGGGCGGTCAGGGAAAGAAGGGCCATAAGAAGCCGGTTCTGTTTCCAAAAATTGTATTCCTGTATGATGAAAATATCCATGGACCCGGAAAATGCTGTGAAGATGTGTTTGAGGCGGGTGTGGAATGCTCCTCCAAAACCATGTATCCGGACTGGCTTTCCATGAGCGGTGAAGGATATATTTCAAGCATGTACAAACGCTACGGCAAGGTTATCAGCCCCATGGGATGCCGGGCCTTCTTAAGCCCCTGGTACGAGCGCGGCGGAATGAAGCCTGCAGATGAAAACGATGTGCCGGTTTTCGTGGGAAGATTTAATGTAGGTGCAGTCAGCCTTCACCTGCCGATGATCCTTGCAAAATCCCGTGCGGAAAGCAGAGATTTTTATGAGGTACTTGATTTCTACCTGGAAATGATCCGCAATCTTCATATCCGGACATATGAATACCTGGGACAGATGCGTGCTTCCACAAATCCTCTTGCATACTGTGAGGGCGGCTTTTACGGAGGGCATCTGGAGCCGCATGAAAAGATCGGCAAAATCTTAAAACCGATGACTGCTTCCTTTGGAATCACGGCACTGAATGAGCTTCAGGAGCTTTACAATGGAAAATCCATTGCGGAAGACGGGGAATTTGCTCTGAATGTCCTGAAATATATCAACGATAAAGTCAATAAATTTAAAGAAGAGGACGGTTACCTTTATGCGATCTACGGAACGCCGGCAGAGAGTCTCTGCGGACTTCAGGTAGAACAGTTCCGTAAGATTTATGGAATCGTGGCAGGAGTTTCCGATCGCCCCTATGTAAGCAACAGCTTCCATTGCCATGTGACAGAAGATGTCACCCCCATCGAAAAACAGAATCTGGAAGGACGGTTCTGGGAATTGTGCAACGGCGGAAAGATTCAGTATGTGCGTTATCCCATCGGCTACAATAAAGAAGCGATCCGTACACTGATTCGTCGTGCGATGTCCCTTGGTTATTACGAGGGCGTAAATCTTTCCCTTGCATATTGTGACGACTGCGGCCATGAAGAACTGGAAATGGATGTATGCCCGGTATGCGGTTCCCGGAATCTGACAAAGATCGACCGTATGAACGGATATCTTTCCTACAGCCGTGTACATGGAGATACAAGGCTGAACGAAGCGAAGATGGCAGAGATCGCGGAAAGAAAATCCATGTAAGAAAAGAAAAAGCTGTCTGGCGGCAAAGAAACAATCGAAACTTTGCCGCAGGCAGCTTTTATTCATTTAATCGGACTTCGCCGGCCGGAAGAGTGAAGGTGAAAACGGTGCCGTGGGGATGGTTGTCGGATACTTCGATCGTGCCGCCGTGTGCAGTGACGATGGAACGGCAGAGAAACAGGCCCAATCCCAGACTTCGCCGGCTGTCTGCAATCTTGTTGGCCCCGCTGTAAAACATTTCAAAGATCCGGGGCTTTTGTTCGTCCGGAATTCCCGGTCCGTTATCGGAGACGGAGACAACGATCCATTTGTCTTTTTTTTCGGTACGGATTTCGATAACAGAATCTGCCGGAGTATATTTCACTGCATTATCGATCAGATTGATCATGACCTGGACGATCAGCCTGACATCCATATGGGCGAGGAGAAGATCCTCCGAGGAGCTGGTGTGAATGCTATGCTCCTTGCTTTTCCGGTTAATGTGACGGAGAGCCTCCGCGATCACTTCGTCCATCAGTTCCATGGAAAGCGTCAGCTTCACCTGTCCGCCCTCAATTCTGGTGACGGCCAGAAGGTTTTCCACCAGGTTGATCAGCCACATGGAATCATCATAGATATCCGTAAAGGCCTGGATTCTGGTGCTTTTGTCCATTCGCTGATAATTGGCAAGGAGGTTTCCGGCATTTCCGGAAATGGAGGTCAGCGGGGTGCGCAGATCATGGGAGATGGATCGGAGAAGGTTTGCACGAAGCTGTTCATTCTTCGCCAGGATCGCCGCTTCTTCCTTTTCCCTGGCGTTTTTGATATTCTCCAGTGCCAGCGCACATTCTCCGAGAATGGAAAGAAGAATGCTGTTTTCAAAAGAATCCATAGGGATTTCATTCATGGCGATTCCGACTACACCGTAAATCTGCTGGCTGCCGCGAATGGGCAGATACAGGCATCTGATGCCGGTCTGTGGGTGTTCGGCGGCATCGAAATTACCGCTGCTATGAAGAACCTGCCGGGCAGCCGCCCGCTCTTCTTCAGAGAGCAGGCTCGAAGCTTCACTGCTGTCTGTGCGGAAAACAGAAGGTTCTGCGAGTTCCTTTCCATTGGAAAGATAGATGACCAGATCTTTTTTCAGGAGCTTTATAAGCTGCCCTGCCATGGCGCGGATCACCGACGGTTCATCCGTTTCTTTTTGAAGGAGCTGATTGGTGTCAAGGAGGATCCTTGTACGGTAGGCGGCCTGAGCGGACAGCCTGGCGTTGTCCTTCAGTCGGGTTGCCAGGGAACCGGTCAGCAGTGCCACCATAAACATAATGGTGAAGGTCACCAGATAATCCGGGTCATTAAATCGAAAAGTAAAACGCGGGACGGCAAAGAAAAAATTAAATACCAATACACTGACGATGGAGGCCAAAAGTCCGCAGAGTCGATTGGTGGTAATGACGGAAATCACCAGAACATTAAAAATATAGACGGCGACAATATTTGCTTCTGTAAATCCAAGGATATCAAAAAGAGCACCGATCAGGGTTGCTCCAAGCAGTACGAGAATGCTTTTGGCAAGATCGCGAAAGGGCATGGCGGATGCGTGAAGCATCCTTTTTTTCTGGCTCTGATCAGATGTGTTCATTTGCGGTTCTCCTTTATCATTGGAATATAAACGGCACCATTTATGTGCCACTATTATAATATAGGATCCGGCATACTTCAAGCGTGTGGTCTGTTTCAGAAAATACGTCTGTTTTACAGGACTTTGTGCTGATTTTTGAGAATGGCTTGACTTTTTTTCACATGTGGGGCAAAGTGTAGCTATGAAATGTGATAAGGAGGAATTTTACATGCTGACATTGATTTTTACGATTCTGATGTTCGTTGTATTTGGAAAGCTGCTGATATTTGCGATAAAGGCATCCTGGGGAATTACAAAGTTTGTCGTTTCCGTGATCCTGCTTCCCCTGGCACTTATCGGACTGGTGATAGGAGGACTGATCACCATTGCGCTGCCGCTTCTTCTGATCATCGGGCTGATCTGCTTTTCCAGACTGGCAAAGTAGACAAAAAAATTTGTACGAAACAGGTCTTCTCAAAAATGTTCAATGATGTATAATGAAGACAATTCTGGAAGAACGTTTATCTGAGAAAAGGGGAATGATATGAGTGCGATTCATACAAACAATCTGACAAAATATTATGGGAAAGCCAGAGGCATCATCGATCTGAATCTGAGGGTGGAGAAGGGCGAATTTTTTGGCTTTATCGGGCCAAACGGAGCAGGAAAATCCACGACCATCCGGACACTTCTGGGACTGATTAGTCCCACATCCGGACAGGGAACCATTCTGGGGATGGACATTGTCAAAGACAAGAACGATATCCTTTCCAGAGTGGGTTATCTTCCTTCGGAAGCTGTTTTTTATTCCGGACTGAAGGTAAAAGAGGTGCTGAAGCTTTCTGCGGATCTGCGAAAAAAGGACTGCTCCAGAGAAGCGGAGGCCCTTTGCGAGCGGCTGCAGCTTGACGGAAAGCGAAAGGTGGAAGAGCTTTCCTTTGGAAACAGAAAAAAGGTAGCCATTGTCTGTGCCCTTCAGCATTGTCCGGAGCTGGTGATCCTGGATGAGCCCACCAGCGGACTGGATCCTCTGATGCAGAGAGAGTTTTTTGACATTCTGCGGGAGAGGAACAGCCGGGGAACAACGGTCTTTCTGTCCAGCCATGTGCTGTCGGAAATTCAGCACAACTGTACAAGGGCTGCGATCATCCGGGAAGGAAGGATCATTGCCTGTGACAGCGTGGAGGAGCTTTCCAGAACGAATGCAAAGCGTGTGACGGTTCATGGAAACGTGGATCTGAAAGGGCTTAGGGGAATCCGTGACCTGAACCAGATGAACGGCGTGTGCAGCTTCCTTTACAGCGGAGAAATCAAAAATCTGCTGCAGCGGCTGACAGAAGGAACCATTTCCGATCTGTCTGTGGCAGAGCCGAATCTGGAGGAGATTTTTATGCATTATTATGAGGATGGAGGGGAGCAGGCATGACACTCGTCAGACATGAACTTCGGCAGGGATGGAAATCGTTTGCTGTCTGGACGGCAACGATTGGATTTTTTGTTTTGATATGTGTTTTTCTTTTTCCGGAAATGAAATCGGAAATGGAGGGAATCAGCAATCTGTTTGCTTCCATGGGTGCATTTACCGCGGCCTTTGGAATGGATCAGCTGAATTTTGGCACGCTCACTGGATTCTATGCGGTGGAATGCGGCAACATCCTCGGGATCGGCGGCGCCTTTTTTGCAGCAATGACGGCAGCAGGCATTCTGGCAAAGGAAGAAAAGGAGCGGACAGCAGAGTTTCTTCTGACCCATCCGGTAAGCAGAACAAGAATCCTGACAGAAAAGCTGTCTTCGGTGATTCTTCAGATCGTGGGGATGAATGTGATCGTATATGGAGTGGCAATCGGTTCGATGGTCCTTGTGGGAGAGGAGGTTCCCTGGAAGGAGGTCACACTTCTTCATCTGGCATACTTCCTTCTGCAGCTGGAGCTTGCAGGCATCTGTTTTGGAATCTCCGCTTATCTCAGAAAAGGAAGCCTGGGAATCGGTCTGGGACTTGCCGCGATGATGTATTTCCTGAATCTGATCGCCAATATTTCGGATAAGGCGGAATTTCTGAAATACATTACTCCGTTCGGGTATGCGGAGGGCTCGGATATCGTTTCAAAGGGATGTCTGAATGGCTCCATGCTTCTGGTGGGAATGCTGTTTATGGTGCTTGGAATTGCAGCGGGATATTTCAGATACTGCAGAAAAGATATCGCATGATGCGCTGAGGGACTTTATGGAGGAGAAAAAGGTATACAAAATTGATGATATTGCCAGGGAGCTCGGGGTCAGCAAGACCACGGTCTCCCGCGCCATATCCGGAAAAGGACGGATCGGAAAAGAAACCAGGGAGCGGGTTCTTGCTTTTATTGAGGAGCATGATTACCGGCCGAATGTGATCGCGAAAAGTCTGGCACAGAATAAAACCTACAACCTGGGCCTGATCCTGCCGGCGGATTTTGTGGAAACAGAGTTTTCGTTTTTTAAGGAATGTATGAATGGCATCTGCGAGGTGGCGGAACGGTATAATTATGATGTGCTCATAACCATGGGAACGGGAGAGAATTTATCTCATGTGCGCCGCCTGGTCCATAACCGAAAGGTGGATGGTATTATCTTAAGCCGGGCAGTGACAGATCCGGAAATCCCGCGTTATCTGAAAATGCAGGAAATGCCGTTTGTGGTGATCGGTCCATCCGATGATCCGGATATCATCACCGTGGATAATCAGAATCAGGAAGCCAGTGAAGAGCTGACGGAGATCATGCTTTTAAAGGGAGTTCACAGGATGGCTCTTCTTGGAGGAACGCAGTCGCACAAGGTGACGGAAAAGCGTTTCCGCGGCTTCGTAAGAGCTTATGAAAAAAACGGGATCTCCATGGAGCATTCCCCGGTGATCCTGGAAATCAGCAACAATCACGTAATGGTGATGAAGGCTGTGGAGAGGGCGCTGGAAGCCGGCGTGGACGGAATATTATGCATGGACGACGTTATCTGCGCTCTGGTGATGAGCTGCCTGAGAGAAAAAAATGTACGCGTGCCCGATGATATCAAGCTGGCAAGCCTTTATGACAGTGAGCGTCTGGAGTACAATGATCCTCCCATTACCAGCGCACATTTTGATACGAAAAAGCTGGGACATAATGCGGGACTGAAGCTTTTGGATGCCCTGGGAGAAACAATTGAAGAAGAGGAACTGGCGCTGACCTATCAGGTGGTTCTTAGAAAATCCACGGCGGTCAGTGAAGGAACATGAGGTGGATAGATGAAAAACCAGCCATTTTGTATAGCAGTCTGTGACGATGAGCCGACAGATAGGAAACAAATCGTAACAATGAC
>CAMBYR010000017.1 GCA_945872375.1 uncultured Blautia sp.
CTTGCCATCGCAATTTTCCTGCTGAAGAATGCAAAGGCAGCTATGGATACTCTTACAAAAGTTCTTGGCGGCATTATGATCGTGGTGATCTTTGTCATTATCATTGTTGTTCGTCCGCCACTGGGCTCTGCATTGAAAAATACATTCGTACCGGATGCAGGCGTTTCCAATCTGGTTCCGGCAATCATTACACTGCTTGGCGGTACTGTAGGCGGCTACATCACCTTTGCAGGTGCACATCGTCTGATCGATGCAGGCATCACAGGAGAAAAGAACCTGAAAGAAATCAATAAGAGCTCTGTAATGGGTATCGGAATTGCGACGATCGTTCGTATTTTCCTGTTCCTGGCAGTTCTCGGTGTGGTTGTAAAACTTGCGGACGGAGCTGCTCTGGATGCTTCCAATCCGGCTGCAGATGCTTTCCGTCTTGGTGCAGGTGAAATCGGATACCGTTTTGCAGGTCTGGTTCTGCTTTGTGCAGCTATTACTTCTATTATTGGTGCAGCTTATACATCCGTTTCCTTCCTGAAGACATTCCATCCGGCAATTGAGAAGAACGAAAACTGGGTGATCATCGGATTTATCGCTGTTTCCACCATCATCATGGTAGCAATTGGCCAGCCGGCAACACTTCTTGTTCTGGCAGGAGCGCTGAATGGTCTGATTCTCCCGATTACTCTGGGAATCTGCCTGATCGCAGCAAAGAAAACTTCTATCGTGGGCAAGAGCTACAAACATCCTACATGGCTTCTGATTCTTGGTGTCGTTGTGGTTATTATCTCTGCATATCTGGGAATAACAACCTTCATATCCAAGATGGGATCCCTGTTTGTATAAGAAACTCGTATATTATCAACAATACATAGAGGAAATGCCGGCACAGATGGCGTAACGGAAATTTGGAATGGCAGCAGAGGTGTGACCGTTTCGGTTGCACCTTTTCCTCTTTCAGGCAATATATGATCAAATGGAAAGGAAAACAGAATTCGTATGCAGAATAAGATTAGAATTTTGACAGCAGGAGATTCGTCTCTTCTGGTAGAGTTCGGAAAGGAAATCAGCCCGGATATCAACCGGAAGATCTCCGCAACGGTGCAGCTTCTGAAGGAACAGCACATCGAAGGCGTAGTGGATCTGATCCCGGCATTCTGCTCTCTTCTGATCAATTATGATCCCCGTGTCATTCATTATGAAGAAATCAGGGACAGAGTGCAGAACATTGTAAAAATGGATGCAAAGACCGGAGAAGGCAGAAAAAAAATATATGAGATTCCGGTGTGCTACGGCGGTGAATATGGTCCTGATATTGCCAATATTGCAGAACATGCAGGGCTGACAGAGGAAGAAGTGATTCAGATCCATTCTTCCAGAGATTATCTGATTTATATGCTGGGATTCCTTCCGGGCTTCTGTTACCTTGGAGGACTGGATGAACGGATTCATACACCGCGTCTGGCAAATCCCAGAATTAAGATCAATGCAGGCAGTGTGGGAATCGGCGGTTCTCAGACAGGAATTTATCCTCTGGATTCCCCGGGAGGATGGCAGCTTATGGGTATGACTCCTGTAAAAACCTATGATCCGGAACGGGAAGTTCCGATCCTTGTGGAAGCGGGAGATTACATCCGTTTTGTCCCGATTGACGAGACGGAATATAAACGGATCAAAGAATTGGTAGAACGAGGAGAGTACCAGTGCATCGTTCATGAAGGAGAGGTGTAAAATGGGAATTCGTATACTGAAAGGCGGAATGCTGACAACTGTGCAGGATATCGGACGTACAGGCTACCAGAGTCAGGGCTTTCCCGTGGCAGGTGTCATGGATGTGCGTTCCTTTAAGATCGCCAATCTTCTTCTGGATAATCCGGAAAACGAGGCAGTGCTGGAGTTTACCCTGATCGGACCGACTCTGGAATTCACCTCTTCCACGATTATCGCCATCACAGGCGGTGATTTCCAGCCTGTACTTAACGGAGAACCGGTACCTATGTATACGGCGCTTTATATCAATAAGGGAGATATCCTGAAATTCGGAAGTGCCAGAACTGGAAGCCGGGGATATATCGCGTTCTCCAGCTATCTGAAAATTCCGGTGGAGATGGGAAGCCGCTGCACCAATATGAAAAGCTCTCTTGGCGGGTTTAAGGGAAGAAAACTGCAGGCAGGAGATTATATCAATTTCAGGATCAAACGCCGGTATCTTCCGTTTTTCCTCTCAAGGAAGCTGGAACCGGATCATTTTGATGAAGAAAGTACCGAACTCAGAGTCGTAATGGGACCGCAGGACGACCTGTTTACAAAACAGGGCGTTGAGACATTCCTGGGCAGCGAATATATTGTGACCAGTGATTTTGACAGAATGGGCTGCCGTCTGGAAGGGCCGTTTATCGCTTCGAAAAATGGTTCCGATATCATTTCGGATGGAATTGCTTTTGGTTCTGTACAGGTTCCTGCTCATGGAAAGCCGATCGTTCTTCTTTCTGACAGACAGACTACCGGAGGCTATGCGAAGATTGCGACGGTTGCTTCCGTGGATATTCCAAAGCTGGTTCAGAGAAAGACAGACCATAAAATACGGTTTAAGGCAATCAGCGTCCAGGAAGCACAGAAGCTGCTTCTGGATGAAATCAAAGAACTGGATGAAATGAGAAAGACCATTCACCAGCCGTGTAAAGAAGTTCTGGAGTGCCGCCTTGTTGCAAAAAGAATCAGAACTCTTTTTGAATCATAAGCGTGCCAGGCTTTTGTTCTAGAAAATGTAGAAAAGGAGACGATGAAGGAATGGATTTAGAAAAAATTGAAGGTTTGGTAAAAATAATTGAAAATTCTTCTCTGACAGAGTTTACGCTGAAGGAAGGAGATCTGAAGATCACCATGAGCAAGCTGGATCATCCTCCGGTAGTTGCGGCAGGTATGCCTGTTGCACCGCAGATGGCTGCACCGGCACCGGAAGCTCCTGCAGCGGCAGCAGTGGAAGAAGAACAGGAACTGTTTATTACATCACCGATCGTTGGTACATTTTATTCTGCACCGGCACCGGAAGCTCCTGCATTTGTAAAAGTAGGAGACCAGGTAAAGAACGGACAGACCGTCTGCATCCTGGAAGCCATGAAGCTGATGAACGAGATCCAGGCAGAGTATGACTGTGAAATTGAAGCTGTTCTGGTGAGCAACGAGCAGAAGGTAGAATATGGACAGCCGCTGTTCCGTGTGAAGAAATTATAAGAGCCGGAAGGAGGTTGGAACTTTGTTTAATAAAATTTTGATAGCCAACCGGGGAGAAATTGCTGTTCGTATTATCCGCGCATGCAGAAATATGGGGATTCGAAGCGTTGCCGTGTATTCCAAAGAGGATGCGAAAAGCCTCCATGTTCAGCTTGCAGACCAGAGAATCTGTATCGGAGAGGGCCCTGCAAAGAATAATTATCTGAATATGGACCGCATCATTACTGCAGCCAGAAATATGGATGCGGATGCCATCCATCCGGGATTTGGCTTCCTGTCTGAAAACAGTGAATTTGTCCGCAAATGCAGGGAAAACGGGATCGCATTTATTGGCCCGGAGGCAGAGGTCATTGATAAAATGGGAAATAAATCCCATGCAAGAAAGACCATGATGGAAGCAGGTGTTCCGGTGGTACCCGGGACAAAAGAGCCCGTCTATGACGCAGAGGTGGGAAAAAACCTTGCCAGAGAGATCGGGTATCCTGTGATGATCAAGGCTTCCTCCGGCGGCGGAGGAAAAGGAATGCGCGTGGCGCAGTCCGAAGATGAATTTGAATTTCAGTTTAATATGGCCCAGAGGGAATCTGCCAATGCCTTTGGCGATGATACCATGTATATCGAACGATTTATACAGAATCCCCGTCATGTGGAGATTCAGATCATGGCGGATAATCATGGAAATGTGGTGGCTCTTGGCGACAGGGACTGCTCTGTTCAGAGAAACCATCAGAAGCTGATCGAGGAATCTCCTTCTCCGGCAATCAATGAGGAGACTCGCCAGAGAATGAATGAGGTGGCAGTGCTCGCAGCAAAAACAGTGAATTATACAAATGCGGGAACCATCGAGTTTATTGTCGATCAGAACGGGGAATTCTACTTTATGGAAATGAACACCCGTATCCAGGTGGAGCATGGTGTGACAGAAATGGTGACAGGTACGGATCTGATCATCGAGCAGATTCGTGTGGCTATGGGAGAAACCTTAAGCTTTTGCCAGGAAGATATCATTCCGCGGGGCCATGCCATCGAGTGCCGGATCAATGCGGAAATTCCGGAAAAGAACTTTATGCCGAGCCCGGGTGTGGTGCAGCATATCCATCTGCCTGCCGGAAACGGCGTTCGTGTGGATACCGGGCTTTATGCCGGATACCGGATTCCGTCGGAGTACGATTCCATGATCGCGAAAGTCATCGTCCATGCGCCCACAAGGGAGGCTGCTCTTCAGAAAATGCGTTCTGCTCTGGATGAAATGGTGATCATGGGAGTGGAGACAAATCTGGATTTCCAGTATCAGATCATGAGGACTCCGGCATTCTGCGAAGGAAAAGCGGATACCGGATTTATCGAAAGAATTATGAATGTAAAATAGGGAGGATTCCTGATGTATCGAGTTGATTTAAACAGTGATCTTGGGGAAAGCTTTGGAAACTACAGAATCGGAAGTGATGACAAGATCATTCCGCTGGTGAGCTCGGCAAATGTTGCCTGCGGTTTTCATGCATCCGATCCGATGGTCATGGAGAAAACCATTGCAATGGCAAAAGAGGCCGGTATCCGTGTGGGCGCCCATCCCGGATTTCCGGATCTGATGGGATTCGGAAGAAGGAATATGGTGATTTCCCCTGCGGAGGCAAAAGCGTATACTCTTTATCAGCTGGGGGCTTTGGATGCGTTCCTTCGGGCAGCCGGAATGACCATGCAGCATGTAAAACCGCATGGTGCCTTTTATAACATGGCAGCAAAGGATTATGAACTGTCCAAAGCAATCTGTGAAGCGATTGCGGCATACGATAAAAATCTGATCGTTCTTGCTCTTTCAGGCGGAGAACTGGCGCATGCAGCAAAGGATATGGGCCTTCGCACCGCACAGGAAGTATTTGCGGATCGTGCCTATGAGGAAGACGGTACTCTGGTGAACAGACGGAAGGAAGGCGCCATGATTACCGATGAAAATGAAGCAATTCAGAGAGTTGTACGGATGATCAAGGAAAAGAAGGTCTGTGCCATTACCGGAAAAGATATTCCGATTCAGGCAGATTCTGTCTGTGTTCACGGAGACGGCGTAAAAGCGCTGGCCTTTGTGGAAAAGATTCGCGAAGAACTGACAAAAGAAGGCGTGGAAATCTGTTCTCTGGATCAGATTGTATAATGAAAAAGGAGAGAAGGTCTGCTGCGGCGGATCTTTTCTCCTTCTTCGGACTTAATTATTGGAAAGGCGGTGGTGTCTGATGGAAAATTTAATCATTGTAGGTGCCGGTCCGGCAGGAATTTCGGCTGCCTTGTATGCGGCAAGAGGAAATCTGAACCCTCTTTTGATCAACAGCGGGATCGGTGCGCTGGAAAAAGCGGAAAAAATAGAGAATTATTATGGACTGGAAAAGCCTCTTTCCGGGCAGGAACTGTTTGAACGTGGGCTGGAACAGGCAAAGGCATTGGGTGTGCGGGTTCTGGATGCTCAGGTTCTGGGAATGGGCGGATTTGACACCTTTGAGGTTCACACAACAGAAGGTACCTTTGAGGCAATCAGTGTGATTCTTGCCACAGGAGGAAAGAGAAAGGCACCTTCGATTCCGGGAATCCGGGAATTTGAGGGGAGAGGTGTCAGCTACTGCGCCGTCTGCGATGCCTTTTTTTACAGAGGAAAAGAAGTGGCCGTTCTGGGAAACGGGGATTTTGCTCTTCATGAAGCTGAGGAGCTGGCACCGGTGGTTTCCGGGGTAACGATTTATACCGACGGAGAAGAACCGGATTTTTCCAGGGAACATTCCATTGCGGTGAATACGATGAAAATTCAGGCGATTGAAGGAGAAGGCCATGTGGAAGGCCTTCGGCTGCACAGTGATATGACGGCAATGGAAGAAGGAAAAAATGTACCGTCCTTTATGCCGGCAGCAGGTGTTTTCGTGGCTCTCGGCACTGCCGGCAGTACGGAAATGGCACGTCAGATGGGCGCGGAGCTTACGGAAAAGGGAAATATCAAGGTAGATGCCTCGATGAGCTCCACGATTCCGGGACTTTTTGCGGCAGGAGACTGCACGGGAGGACTCCTGCAGGTGGCAAAGGCTGTTCACGAAGGAGCGCAGGCAGGGATCAGTGCCGGGCAGTATATCCGCCGGAAAAAAGGAAGATAATGCTTGCGGGGCGACATGCCCTGTGCTAAAGTAAGGTTAGCGCCGGGGGACAGGATGGGAGATGCCGGTTCTCAGGTGCCGACGCGACAGAGATTTTCTGCAGCGTTTCTTTGACAGAAAAATATGGAATATAGAAAAGGAGACAGATAATGGCAAAAGCATTTACAGCACAGAATTTCGAAGAAGAAGTATTAAAATCAGAAAAACCGGTATTGGTGGATTTCTGGGCAACATGGTGTGGCCCCTGTATGCGTCAGGGCCCGATCATTGACGCACTGGCAGAAGAAGGATATGCAGTTGGAAAAGTAAATGTGGATCAGGAAATGGCTCTTGCACAGAAATATCAGGTAATGAATATTCCTACCCTTCTTATCTTTAAAAATGGAAAAGAGGCAGAGCGCCTGGTAGGACTTACCCCAAAAGAAACATTAAAAAGCCTTCTGGATGCCTGAAAACGGAGAAAAGTGATGAAGATTTTACTGGCAGCCTGCAATGCAAAATATATTCATTCCAATCTGGCGGTATATAATCTCCGTGCTTTTGCCGGGGAATACCGGGATCAGATTCTTTTGCGGGAATATACCATTAATCAGCAGAAGGATGATATTTTGCGGGACATCTATGAAAGCAAAGCAGAGGTGGTGTGTTTTTCCTGTTATATCTGGAACATCTCCTTTGTAAAAAGCCTTCTGAAAGATCTGCCTAAAATCCTTCCGAAGACACAGTTCTGGGCAGGCGGTCCGGAGGTGTCCTACAATGCGAAAGAATTTCTGGAGGAGAACCCTCATGTAACCGGTGTCATGTGCGGGGAAGGGGAGGAAACCTTCCGGGAACTGGCGGAGCATTATCTGCTGGGAGAAAAAAAGCTGTCTGAGATCAGGGGGATTTCCTGGAGAGAAGAGGGAATCATTTATCAGAATCCGTGGAGAGATGTTCTGGATCTTGACAGGATTCCGTTTGCCTATCAGGACCTTAGGGAGTTTGAAAACAGAATCATTTATTATGAAAGCAGCAGAGGGTGCCCGTTTTCCTGCAGTTATTGTTTATCTTCGATTGATAAAAAGCTGCGATTCCGATCTCTGGAGCTTGTGAAAAGGGAACTGCAGTTTTTTCTGGACAGAAAGGTGCCGCAGGTCAAGTTTGTGGACCGGACATTTAACTGCCGGCATGACCATGCCATGGCAATCTGGCAGTATCTGGCAGATCACGATAACGGAGTGACAAATTTTCATTTCGAAATCTCTGCGGATCTTCTGCGGGAGGATGAGCTTGCCCTGATGAAAACCATGCGTCCGGGGCTGATTCAGCTTGAGATCGGTATTCAGTCCACCAATCCGGAAACGATTACAGCAATCAGGCGTACCATGAATCTGGAGAAACTGAAACAGACAAGTGCCGTAGTTAAGAGCTTTGGAAATATTCATCAGCATCTGGATCTTATCGCGGGGCTGCCCTTCGAAGACTACCAAAGCTTCCACAGATCTTTCTGCGATGTGTATGCCATGGAACCCGAGCAGCTTCAGCTGGGATTTTTGAAGGTGCTGAAGGGCTCTCATATGATGACCTGCTGTGAAAAATATGAAATTCTGTATAAAGCAGAGGAGCCTTACGAAGTGCTCTCTACCAAATGGCTTTCCTATGGAGATGTTCTGAAGCTTAAAATGGTGGAGAGCATGACAGAAGTGTATTATAACAGCGGTCAGTTTCGGGAAACTCTGGCGTATCTGCTGGGATTTTTTGAAGATGCCTTTGTATTTTATGAAGCTCTGGGGGCTTTTTATAAAAAGAAAGGCTATGGAGAAATTTCCCATTCCAGAATCCGGAGGTATGAAATCCTTCTGGAATTTGTCGGTGAATATCCGGAAATATCCAGGGAGGAAACGGCAGATCGCATGATGTATGATCTGTACCTTCGGGAAAACCTGAAGAGCCGGCCATCCTTTGGGCTGGATCAGAAGCCGTGGGAAAAGGAGATCCGGGAATACCGGAAAGACCACGGAATTCCCAAAACTGTTCATATTGAGCACTTTCGGGATGGACGGACGCTTCTGTTTGATTATACCAGAAGGGATCCGCTTACGCATAACGCCCGGGTACAGGAAATAAAGACAGAATTGGTGTTTAATGACATAAACCGAAAGAAAACGAGGTGAAAGAAATGGGAATGTTTGATCCGAAAAAGCGTAAAATCATCACGGCAATTCTTGCACTGATCCTGGTGCTGGCACTGGTGGTGCCCAGCCTTCTGTCGATGATCATTTATTAAGGAGCGGCCGATGAAACTGGGAAAAGAAGCGATGGATGCGCTGCGTGCAGAAGTTTCCGGTTTGTTAAAGCCGGGAGATGAACTGGTGGTGGCCGGTGCAGTGGCGCTCAGAGGGACAGTCCTTCTGGCGGAAAGAGAGCAGGAGACCCTTCGGCAGTATTTTTCCAGCGGGTTTCTCTGCCAGTGCAGAATGCTGGAAAAACGCTGGGGAATCGGAGAAGGACAGGAAAGCCGGAAAATGGCAGAAGAAGCAGGAGCAGATGCCATTCTTTTGCTGGGAGATGGCGGTGTATTAAGTGCTCTGTGGAAAATGGCAGAGGCTTCCGGCGTTGGTCTTGGCGCCGATCTCAGAAAAATCCCCATTCGTCAGGAGACGATTGAAATTTGTGAGCGATTTGATCTGAATCCCTATTATCTTCGCTCAGAGGGAGCGCTGCTTCTGGGGATCGCAGGAGGCGAGAGACTGGTGCAGGAATACCGAAGAAGGGGAATCCCTGCGGCTGTGATCGGTCAGACCGTGAAGGGAAACGACCGGCTTTTGTACAGCGGGGAAAATGCCCGGTACCTGGATCGTCCGGCTCCGGATGAAATTTTGAAGATGAACTGGCAGTTTTGAGAAAAACTGTCCGGGAGGAAATATGGCTAGACTGAATATTGTGTTACATGAGCCGGAAATTCCGGCAAATACCGGAAATATCGGGAGAACCTGTGTGGCTACGGGCACAAGGCTTCATCTGATCGAGCCTCTGGGCTTCAGCCTCAGTGAGAAAGCACTGAAAAGAGCAGGGCTTGATTACTGGAAAGACCTGGATGTGACGGTGTATGAGGACTACGAGGATTTTCTGCGCCGGAATCCGGGAGCAAAAATCTATTATGCGACAACAAAAGCACCGCAGACCTATGCGGATGTACACTATGAAGATGACTGTTATATTATGTTTGGAAAAGAAAGTGCCGGAATTCCTGAGGAGATCCTTTATCATAATCAGGAAACCTGTATTCGGATTCCCATGATCGGAGATATCCGTTCACTGAATCTGAGTAATTCCGCTGCAATTATTCTTTATGAAGCACTTCGCCAGAATCAGTTTGATCACATGCGTCTGGAAGGACATCTCCGGACACATGAGTGGCGATAGTCAGACAGAGCAAACAAAAAAGTGCCCTCCGGCACTTTTTTATTTGGCTTTATCCAGTGTGAAAATAAATTCGGTTCCGACGCCTTCGGTGCTGATCACATCAATGTTCTGATTATGAGCATGGATGATCTCCTGGACGATGGAAAGACCAAGGCCGGTGCCTTTCCGGTCCAGACCGCGGGAAGGGTCGCTTTTATAAAAACGATCCCAGATTTTTGGAAGGCTGCTTCTGGGAATTCCGGATCCGCTGTCCTTGATCGAAACAAAAATCCTGTCGTTTTTCTCTGTGGTTTCCAGAATAATGGAAGAATCATCATAACTGAATTTAATGGCATTATCCAGAAGATTGTACAGCACCTGCTGGATCTGTTCCACGTCTGCCCGGACGTAGAGATTTTTTCCGGACAGCAGAAGCTCCAGGAGAATCCGTCGTTCTGTACAGATTCCTTCAAAGGCGGCCGCTGTAGTCTTGATGGTTTCGTTGATATCAAATTTTCGGAAATGCATCAGCCTTTTTTTCATATCCAGATCGTTCAGCTTCAGAAGGCTCTTCGTGAGCTTTTCCAGACGGCTGGCTTCAAAGGCAATGATCTTCAGATATTTTTCCTGCATTTCCGGAGGAATGGTACCGTCCAGCATGGCTTCCACGTATCCTTTAATGGAGGTCAGCGGAGAGCGGAAATCGTGAGATACATCGGAAATAAATTTTCTCTGATATTCCCCGTTGTGGTTCAGCTTGGTGGCCATATAGTTCAGTGTATTTGCCAGATATCCGATTTCGTTTTCGGAATCCAGAGGAATCTGGTAGGAAAGGTTTCCGGCGGCATATTCTGCTGCACCTTTGGAAATCTGCTTAAGAGGGCGGCAGACAACGCGGTAATAAAATATAACCAGCAAACCTGTCATGGCATAGATGACCAGGAACAAAACGTCAATGATCACAAGCAGGCTGCTTCTCTGCTGATAAAGATCGCTTCTCCGGTAATGGATACATACATATCCTTTTGTGGTCATATTGTCGGTAATCGGTGCGATCACGCTGATCATATCCTGGGCAAAGTAACCGTAAAAATCTCCCGTCTGATAGTAATTGTTTCCCCATTTTGCAGGATCAAAGCTTTCCAGAGCTTCCGGTTCTCCGGAGTCTGTTTCTTTCTGGGTATTCAGAATGATTTTTCCTTCCATGTTCAGAATCCAGATCTGAGAATCCAGAAAGGATGTCATACTGGAGAGCTGTGTCCGAAGGGTCTCCAGGTTTGCCAGGGAGACGTTGGCACAGACATTTTCATTGGCTGCAATATTGTGAACTGCCTTATAAAGGGTGGTACTGACTTCTTTTTCCAGACGCTTTTCAATGAGATAGGATCCTGCGGAAGAGATGAACAGAAATCCTGCAATGCCAATGAAACAATATGCAATCAGAAAGTTCCGGAAGAGAACTTTTTTCATGAGTTTTTCACCTCAAATTTGTACCCGATCCCCCAGACGGTGGAAATGCTCCAGCCGGGATGGTCCTTAATCTTTTCGCGGAGACGTTTGATGTGTACATCCACAGTTCGGGTATCTCCGATGTATTCATAGCCCCAGATATGGTCCAGAAGCTGTTCCCTTGTAAACACCTGGTTGGGTGAATCAGCCAGAAAATACAGCAGCTCCAGTTCTTTTGGCGGCATATCCACCTGGGATCCCATGTAGGTGACGGAGTAATTGGTCAGGTTGATGGTCAGATCCTGATAGGAGACACATTTTTCTGAGGAAGGTGCAGCAGGCTGTTTGATTTTCGTGCGGCGGAGGACGGCACGGACTCTTGCCACAAGCTCCTTGGAGTCAAAAGGCTTGATAATATAATCGTCGGCACCAAGCTCCAGCCCAAGAACCTTGTCAAAGGTTTCGCTTTTGGCGGAGAGCATAATGATCGGTACCTGGGATGAGTGACGGATCTCACGGCAGACCTGGTATCCGTCAATGCCGGGAAGCATCAGATCCAGAAGGATCAGATCCGGATGAAAAAGGCTGAATTCGCGCAGCGCCTGTTCTCCATCATTGACAATGCGTGTTTCGAAGCACTCTTTGGTGAGATAGAGAGAAATCAGCTCTGCAATATTATTGTCATCATCGACAATCAGGATTTTCTGTTTTGTTATCATAATGAAATATACACCTCTGATCTGTTTTTTTGCTCGTAACTGTGAAGGTACTGAACAGTTACGTTATTTAAAATCTACGATGGTCACACCTGCATCTCCTTCACCGAATTCACCAAGACGGAAGGAAGCCACATGCTTCTGACGGCGCAGATAATTGTGGACACCTTTTCGGAGGGCACCGGTTCCTTTTCCGTGTACGACGCGTACGGTTTTCAGGTGAGCGATATAGGCATCATCCAGATATTTGTCAAGCTCTGCTACGGCTTCGTCCACTGTTTTTCCAAGCAGATTGATCTCGGTGGAGATTCCGGCAGATTTGGACATGCGGATCTTGCCTGCTCCGGTGCGCTTCAGGGCAGTGGAATTGATGACCGGCTCATCGATCAGTTCCAGGTCGGAAATATGCACTTTTGAGCGGATAATGCCCATCTGGACAAAAAGATATCCTTTGGAATCCGGATGACTGCTGACGGTTCCGTTGAGGTTCATGCTCAGTACACGTACAGATTCGCCCAGGCGGAGATTTTTGGGATCGATCTGTTTTTCCGGTTTTCGGGTTTCCGGTTTCATGGAAATGCCGGATTCCGCCTTGTTCATTCGCTGGCGAAGATTCTGCCGCTCTTTTTCCACAGCGGCTGTATCGACATGGTCTTTCTGGAATTTGTGGAACAGCTTCATGGTCTGATCGGCATATTCCTTGGTTTCCCGAAGAATGGCATGCGCTTCTTCGTTTGCCTGGCGGAGAATCCGCTCCTTTTGTTCGTTGAGCTTCTCCTGGCGGGATTCCAGTTGTTCTTTCAGTTTTTTGGTTTCTTCTTTGTACCGTTCGATTTCCCGGCGTTCATTTTCAATAGTGACACGGCTGTTCTCCAGAGAAGTCAGCACATCCTCAAAGGATTCGTCTTTTTCGCTGATCTGTTCCTTTGCCTTGTTGATAATATAATCGGGAAGACCAAGCTTTGAGGAAATGGCAAAGGCGTTGCTCTTTCCGGGAACGCCAATCAGCAGGCGGTATGTCGGACGGAGGGTTTCCACATCAAACTCGCAGCAGGCATTTTCCACACCGGGGGTGGAAAGGGCATAGACCTTCAGCTCACTGTAATGAGTGGTTGCCATGGTGCGTATTCCCTGTTCGTGAAGACTGGACAGGATGGCAATGGCAAGGGCGGCACCCTCTGTAGGGTCAGTACCGGCTCCAAGCTCGTCAAAGAGGACAAGAGAACGGTCATCCGCTTTTTTCAGGAACGATACCACGTTGGTCATATGGGAGGAGAAGGTACTTAATGACTGCTCGATGCTCTGTTCGTCTCCAATGTCGGCATATACTTCATGAAAAATGGCAAGCTCCGATCGATCGGCTGCAGGAATATGGAGACCGGACTGACCCATAAGGGTCAGAAGCCCAACCGTTTTCAGAGAAACGGTTTTTCCGCCGGTATTGGGTCCTGTGACCACGAGAAGATCAAAGTCGTCGCCAAGACGGACATCGATGGGAACTGCTTTCTTTTTGTCGATCAGCGGGTGGCGTGCTTTTTTCAGGTGAATTCTGCCTTCCTCATTAAAAATCGGTTCTGTGGCGTTCATTTCCATGGCCAGGGATGCCCGGGCAAAAATAAAGTCCAGATGTACCATGAGATCCAGATCCAGTCCGATGGCGTTCCGGTCCACTGCAATCTGTTCACTTAAGGTGGCCAGAATAACCTCGATTTCCTTCTGCTCCTTCAGTTCCAGTTCCCGCATGTCGTTGTTCAATTTGACAATGGCCATGGGCTCGATAAAAAGAGTGGAGCCTGTGGAGGACTGGTCGTGGATCATGCCGGGTACCTGACCTTTGTACTCTGCTTTTACAGGAATACAGTAACGGCCATTTCGCATGGTGACAACAGAATCCTGCAGGTAGGTGCGTGCACCGCCATTTACAAAGCCTGCAAGCTGCGAATGGATTTTGTCATTGACCAGCTTCATATTCCGTCTGATCTGGCGAAGCGCAGGACTGGCATCGTCGCTGATTTCTTCTTCGGAGAGAATGCAGCGTCGGATTTCCCCGGTAAGAGGAGTTAGGGGCTCCAGGCTGTCAAACATTCCATCCAGAGAATCGGGAAGGACATCACTTCTGTCATTGCGGGAATATGCTTTCACGCGGTTGACGTTTTCCAGAAGGGAGCAGATGGAAAGGATCTCCGGAATGCCAAGCGTACTGCCGATTTCCAGACGTTTGAGAGAACCGCGGACGTCCTTTACGCTTCCAAAAGAAATCGAACCTTTTTTGAACAGACGGCTCAGTGCATCGGCAGTCTGTGTCTGCATCAGCCGGATGGTTTCCATATCGGTATCCGGTGTAAGGCTGCGGCAGAGCTCTTTTCCCATGGAAGAAGAGGCTTTGTCTGTGAGTTTGCTGATAATTTTTGTATATTCTAATGCGTGTAATGCTTTTTGATTCATAGTTTCTCCTGTCAGAAAATAAATTTGAGATTTTATACTGTTCATTTTACATGATTTGCGGTATATTGAAAAGGAAAAAATCTATGAAAAAAAGGAACTGATTTCAGGTATTCATAGATTGTTCATATTTTTCTGATAAAATAAGTCAAGATTAACAGTTTGTCCGGAGAGAAACATATGACAAAGAAAGTACCACAGGACCCTGAACAGGAAACAGATCAGGGAGCTTACCCCTTTATCAGAGAAACCATCAAAAAAGGAAAGAAAAAAGAAAGCTTTACCCTGCGCCATATTCCAGCCGTTATGATAAGCGGCATTCTTTTTGGCTGCTGCGCCGGAATTGCTTTTGCCTCTGCTATGGCTGTTCTGGAAAAACGTCTGGATGGCGGGGAAGAAATTCTGCTGGACAATATGGAAGCGTATCCTTCCAATGAACAGGCAGGGAAAACTGCTGCCCGGAAGAAAGAAAATAGCAATGTGGAAACGGTTCTGGAAACGGCGTCGGAGAATATGAAAATGATTCTTTCAGAAGAGGCGTCTGATTCCATGAAAAACAGTACGGCAGATCCGGAAGCTGCTCCCATGGATATCTATGCGTCTGTCTACCAGGATGCCATGCGTATTGCAGAACAGCCTATGAAAGCAATGGTCCGGGTAGATGGCATCAGCGATGATGAGAACCTTCTGGATGATTCGTTCTTGACCTATGGGATAGAGGAAGGCGTCATTTTTTTAAACAGCGAAGAGTATTTCTACCTTCTTACCATTTATCATGATCTGGAGAAGGCAGATTCCATTCGTGTGACTTTTTGTAACGGCGCGGTGGCAGAGGGGAGCCTTTGCAAGGCGGATCCCCGTACAGGTCTTGCCGTGATCAAAGTACCGCTAGAGGCTCTTACGGAAGAAGAACGGGAGGATATCGCGGTGGCTTCCCTAAGTACCTCCGCCGGTATGGAGAACGCACAGCCTGTGATCGGTATCGGAAGCCCTTCGGGAGATTTCGGTTCGGTGGTGTACGGAATCGTGACCTCCACTTCCGGAAAAATGCACGTGGCTGACTGTGAATATTCACTGTTCGGCACCAATATTATGGGAAGCGCAAGCAGCAGCGGAGTATTGATCAGTCTGGATGAAAAGGTGATTGGAATCATCACACGTACAGGAGAAGACGGAAATATTCTGAAGGCTATTTCCATGTCAGAGCTCCGTCCGCTTATCGAAGATCTGAGTAATGGATCCAGGATCCGGTATCTTGGCATCCATGGAGCAGAAATTTCTCCGGAGCAGTCACAGTATCTGAACCTTCCACGGGGTGTTTATGTAAAAACGGTGGAAACAGATTCACCGGCTATGATTGCGGGGATCCAGAATGGAGATATTGTGACGAAAATGAATGGATTTTCGCTGGAAGATATGGAGACATATATGGAACTTCTGCAGAATTTTTCTGTGGGAGATAAGGTGGACATAGAAATCAGCAGAAAAAGTGCCGGAAATACCTTTAAGAAAATGGAAT
>CAMBYR010000018.1 GCA_945872375.1 uncultured Blautia sp.
TTACAGACAGGAACTTCCAGTGTATTATCTGAAAGAATCCACATACTAACACTGCAACACCAAAACAACACATCATAACCAAGGAGGAAATGAATATGTCAAACACTACTTCTTCTAACAAAGCAGTTGTACCTGAGGCAAAAGGCGCATTAGACCGTTTCAAATTCGAAGTCGCCAATGAACTGGGCGTACCGCTTTCTGATGGATACAACGGAAACCTTACCTCCAAACAGAACGGTTCTGTGGGCGGCTATATGGTCAAGAAAATGATCGAAGCGCAGGAAAGACAGATGTCTCAAGGACAGGGCGGACAGAGCCAGATGTAACCGGACACCCGGTCAGGATGAGAAAAATGCCTCCAGCCGCGGAGGAATCCATGTAAAGACGCAGAAAGCACCTCTTTATAACTGATATCAGTTACAGGGAGGTGCTTTCTTTCAAATCAGAATTTTCCGCTGCTTCCGCCATGCGTGGAGCCGGAAGAGCTGGTATGGGTACTGCTTCCGGAGCTGTCGGAATCACGCTCGATTCTTCTGGTCGTTGTAAAGCGATTTACCAGATGATCCATATTTCCCGTCATCGCCTGACTTCCCGGCACCATATAATCCATGGCTGCCGGTTTTCTCCGTACCGTTTTCAGTTTTGACTTTTTCCCGAGTGCGATGATAAGCGCAATAAGGAGACCTATGCCGAGATCCCCGAAAATCCATACAGGGGAAACACCCTCTTTCGGAAGGTTGCCTGAATCGTAGGGTTCTCCTTTATTTGCCTGCGTCATAAAATCATCGCAAAGTTCTGCAAAGGTAAGGAACGATTTTGCGTATTCCCCATCGGTAAGCAGAGGTCTGAATTTTTCTTCCATATAATCCAGCCCGGCATCGGTAAATGCCGTGATTCCGAAGCCATGGGTACTGATACACCAGTCACGGTCCTCCATACTCACCAGGAGCAGGATTCCATCTCTGTCATCCCCGTAGCCGTAGCCGTTTTCCATGAAATACACATCTGCATAATCCACAACCGTTTTTCCACCCAGGGAATTGACTGTTACAACCACGGTATCCATTGCCTGACGATCGCTGATCTCCGACAGCTTCTCCTGCAGCTCTGCTTCCTCCGCGTCTGTCAGAAGATCCGCCTCATCCACCACATGAGTGAGCTCCTCTTCGGCAAGGATCTGAATCGGCAATGCAAACATCAGAAGAACGGCAATCACAGCAGCATAAATTCTTTTCTTCATATTCCCGTCCTCCTTCCTAAATCAACGCAATGATCCACATCAGAGCGTAGATGACCGCTCCGATGATCACGCCTCTGGTAAGCACATATTTCCAGAACGCACCGCTTTCAAACGGAAGATCTCCTACCATTTTTCCGGTCTGTCCGTTCATGGCAAAAAGGTAGTTGTCTCCCCTCCATGTGGTGCTCAGAAGCCATACCGGATAAAGAGCATACAGGTATCTGCTGTTTTCCATACGGATCTGGCTGCTTTCCGTTGTCACGGAGCTGTAGCCCTGAACCGTATCCCGGAACACATCTTCCGCACTTTTCTTCATTCGCTCTGTAGCCCGGCTGAACCGTTCTTCCATGTTTACATCATAGCGGTCTGCCAGATATCCGGCCAGATACGCCGGCTGAAATGGAACCGCATCCTTGAAATCATATGGTTCTATAGACTCCATCAGCGTGTCATCCATTTTCCGGGATCCATCGGTCGGAATATGCTGGAAAGCGATTTTTCCACTTCGGAATACATCAAAGATCTCATGCTCCGTATATTCTGTATCGCCCTTTTCCCACACTTTCACCCGCTCTGCCTTATACCGGATATTCGCATACACATCGGCATCAAAGAGCCAGAACGGAATATATACACCCTTGATTTCGTCAATATGGTTTTCTTCCCGGAAAATCCCCGGCATAAATGTCTTTCCGGTAAGATGCTTCTGATATGCCGCTTTTGCTGCTTTTTTGTCCAGTTTAAAGGGGATGATATAGTCCGGGCGAAGATCTCCGGAAAACTGTCCCTTCATCACTACCTTGTTTCCGCAGTAAGGGCAGGCTGTGGCGCCGGTTGTTTCCTCCGCGATGATCTCGCCGCCGCAGGATTCGCAGACATACACACGCATGCCATCGGTTTCTCCTTCCTGCCACCGGCCGTCTCCCACTGCCTCCCAGGATGCTTCTTCCGTACCTTCCTGTTCCCCGGAGGAACTCTGATATTCCTCAATGCCGATTTCCGTGTCGCAGTAGGGACACTTCAGCTTCTGACTGGCGCTGTCAAATTCCATGGCACCGCCGCAGGCAGGACATTTGTATTCCATCACATCAGCCATAATTATTACTCCTTCTCAATTCAGGTGCCGTATCTTCAGATCATATCATCTGCCGTAATCGGATCTCCGCATTGCGGGCAGAACTTCGGGACATTGGTGGGATCTGCCGGTTCCCATCCGCATTTATCACAGCGGTATCCCCTTGCCTGTACCGGCTTCGGGCTTCCGCATTCCATACAGAATTTTCCTTTATTGACAGCACCGCATTTACAGGTCCAGCTGTCCTCTGCAGGCTTTGGTGATCCACAGTTCATGCAGAACTTTCCGGTATTCTGTGTACCGCATTTACAGGTCCAGGAAGCTTGTGGCGCCGGTTTCTGGCTTCCGCAGTTCATGCAGAATTTTCCGGTATTTTTCGTACCGCATTTACAGGTCCAGATACCTTCTGCCGCGCTCTGTGCAGCCATTCTCTGCTGAGCCTCCGCTTTCTGCTGTGCACCCATCTGGAACAGGCTCTGCGCATTCATTCCGCCTGCCTGAGAAGCCATGCCCATTCCCATAAAGCCCATCATCGCACCGTTTTTATTGGATGCTGCCATCTTCATGGCATCTGCCTGTGCGCCTGTGAGCGTAGCGGCTGCCATGGTAGGATCTCTCATAATGGCTGTTCTCTGAGCCTCTTTGATCATCTTTGCATCTTCTTCCGGAAGGGTTACCTGATTTACACCGACAGAAACGACTTCCAGACCGCGAAGTCCTGCCCATTTTTTGCTCAGTGCCTCATTCATGGCATCTGCAAGCTCTGTCACATGTCCCGGAAGAGCGCTTGGGCGAATGCCCAGTTCAGAAATTTTACCGAAT
Source organism: uncultured Blautia sp. (assembly GCA_945872375.1). Lineage (GTDB taxonomy): Bacteria > Bacillota > Clostridia > Lachnospirales > Lachnospiraceae > Blautia_A. The sequence continues at coordinate 3,138 of CAMBYR010000018.1, forward strand.
GCAGGCTGAAGAGCTGTGAGGAACTCTGATTTCAGCTGGCTGTCCAGCTGGCTTCTGTCATAGGTCTGGGAAACATTTCCGCATACGTTGGTATAAAACAGGATCGGGTCTGTGATCCGATAAGAATACACGCCATTGCAGCGCACAGACACATCAATATCCAGTCCGATATTCTGATCCACCACCCGGAAGGGGATCGGGCTTGCCGTACCGAATTTATTGTCCATCAGTTCCCGTGTGTTGATATAATAAACTCTCTGGTCCTTTCCTGTATCGCCTCCAAAACTGAATCTTTTTCCAATACTCTGGAAAGACTGCATAATGCTTTCCTTCAGATCGCCGGTAAATATACTTGGTTCCGTGGAGATATCATAAACGTATTCCCCGGGTTCCGCACAGAGATCCACAACCTTTCCCTGCTCCACAATCAGCATACACTGTCCGTCTGCTACCGCAATCACGGATCCGTTGGAAATAATATTTTCGTCACCTTTTGTATTGGAAGAACGTTTTCCTGTTTTTTTTCTCCCTTTTACCACCAGAATATCCTGGTCGATTGCATCACAATAAAAGAATTCCTTCCACTGATCTGCCAGAACACCTCCCGCTGCACCTATTCCAGCTTTTAATAATCCCATAACTCTTCTCCTTTCTGCAGATTTGCATATTATCCGCCAGCGTGCAAATTCGCCCTGTTTTGATTCATTATACCAGACAATCATACCGATTGCCATCACATTTTAATGCATAACAGAAAAAAGGAGGCAGTTCAAGGACTGAGTAGTTCCTGAACTGCCCCCTTTTGCAACGACCTCGTCTTTTCCGTCCGTATCATCAGATTATAATCCGATAAATCCGGTAATATCTTCGTTGATTACATAATGTGCGCCATTATCTTCCGGCTTGATATATACTTTCAGATCATGTAAATCTTCTGCTTTTTTGCCCATCTCTTCTGTCCAGATTTTTTTGATATTCTCTACAACGTCCTTAGCATATACCTCCTTGCCCCAGAACTGAACATAAACCTCTGTATTAACGACTGCCTTCTTTGCAGCAGTTTTTCTTGTTGTGGTTTTCTTAGCGGCTGGTTTTTCGGCTGGTTCAGCAACGGCTTTTACAGTAGTTTCTTTTGCTGCAGTTTCAGCTTTTACTGTTTTTTTCACAGCAGCTTCCTTTACTTCTGCAGTCTTGGTTTCTGCCTTCTTTGTCATTCTCTTTGTAGCCATTTCGTAGCCTCCTTCAAATGTAAAACAATTATAAAGATTACGCCGAATAGGATACTACGATTTTTTTGCTTTGACAAGCAGATATTTCCTGAAAACATCTTTTTTATGCACTTTTTCCAGTGTTTTTCCGTTTTCTGAAGAAAACAGATGGCAATTTCACGGAATTATTTTCAGAAAACAGCGTAAAAAATCAGTTAATTCCATTTATATTCCCAGGTTTTCCAAATCTTCTTTCATATAGGAAAAAAGTTTTTCTTTCAGCAGGGTGTTCTGCGGCAGAGAAAGATCGGGGTCCAGGGCAAGAATTTCTCCGGCTGCTTCGCTGGCCATTTTCAGGATATCCGCATCCCGATAGATATCTCCGATCTTAAATTCCATAAGCCCGCTCTGCCTGATTCCAAAAAGATCTCCGGGACCCCGAAGCTTCAGATCTTCTCCCGCAATATAAAATCCATCGTTGGATTTATTCAGGATCTCCAGTCGTCTGGACGTCTCCTCCACATCATTTCCCTGCACAAAAATGCAGTATGACTGATGCTCTCCTCTTCCCACACGTCCGCGAAGCTGGTGAAGCTGTGCAAGACCAAAACGCTCCGCATTTTCCACCATCATTACCGTGGCATTTGGCACATTGACCCCCACTTCCACGACCGTCGTGGATACCAGAATCTGATTCTCTCCGGAAGCAAACTGTTCCATAACCTGATTTTTTTCTTTTGCCTTCATTTTTCCATGAAGGAAGGAAATCTGTATATCCGGGGGAAAGATTTCTCGCAGTTTTTTCGAATAATCCAGTACGTTTTCCGCATCCAGCCCCTCGCTTTCCTCCACCATGGGACAGATGATATACGCCTGACGGCCTTCCCGCACCTGCTTTTCTATAAAAGAATATGCCTTTGGGCGATAAGAGGTTCCTACTACACAGTTTTTTACAGGAAGACGTTTTGCCGGAAGCTCGTCGATCACAGAAATGTCCAGATCGCCGTATAAAATGATCGCCAGTGTCCTGGGGATGGGCGTTGCACTCATGACAAGCACATTGGGGGGATTTCCCCTTCTGCTTAAAGCCTCTCTCTGTTTGACTCCAAATCTGTGCTGTTCATCCGTAATTACCAGTCCGAGACGATGATAGGATACTTTTTCCTGGATGAGTGCATGGGTCCCGATAATGATATCCACACTTCCGGATGCAATTTCCTCATAAAGCATTCTTTTTTCTTTTATAGTGCAGGAACCGGTCAGCAGAACAGCCCGGCAGGAAAGCCCCTGCTCTTCACACAGCTTCCCAAAGGCCTCGAAATGCTGGCGGGCCAGAACCTCTGTGGGGACCATCAGCGCCGACTGACACCCGTTTTCCGCTGCCATGATCATGGCAAGAAATGCAAGGATCGTTTTTCCGCTTCCCACATCTCCCTGTACAAGGCGCGACATCAGCGCCTGGCCGGAAAGATCCCTTTCGATCTCATGCCAGGCATTTTGCTGTGCATTTGTCAGACGGTAAGGGAGATTTTCCATGATCTGCTCCGTGGTCCAGGTTTTTTTCATGGGAAATGTATTTTGCGCTGTTTCCGTTTTTTCCTTTAAAAGCTGCACTGCCAGAATGAACAGCAGGAATTCGTCAAATACCAGCCTTTTTCGTGCGACCAGAAGCTGTTCCTTTGATTCCGGAAAATGGATGGTCCGAAGGGAAAAATTATAGTCTGCAAGCTGCAGACGTTCCTTCATTTCCTCCGGCAGATATTCCGGCTGAAGCTCCTGTTCCTTCAGGACCTCTTTCAGCAGTTTTACGATCATCTTATTGGATAATCCCGCCGTCAGACTGTAGATCGGCTGAAGGCTGTGAAGAATTTCTTCATAGGCTGACAGGGTAAAGATCTCCGGATGTTCCATCTGAAGCTTTCCCTGTTTTTTTACAACTCTTCCGCGAAAAACAAACGAAGCGCCCTTTTTCAGGGTGCTCCTGAGATATGGCGCATGAAACCAGGTCAGCGGCAGACGTCCTGATGCATCTGCCGCTGTTGTGGTAATGATCTGAAGATTTCGTACCTGATTTACATAGACTCCCGTAACAACGGAAGCCTGAATGGCTGCAACCGTTCCCTCGCAGACTTCCCCGATGGGAACCGGTGCTTCATAAGAATCGTAGTCTCTCGGATAATATCTCAGAAGATCGTCCGTATCGGATATGCCGATCTTCTGAAACAGTTTTTCCGTTTTTTCGCCTACGCCTTTTAATTGTCGAAGTGGTTTATTCATCATTATTCTACAGAAATCACATAGTAGTAAATCGGCTGTCCGCCCTGGTTCAGTTCTACTTCGCAGTCCGGGTATTTTGCTTCCAGATCCGCCGCAAGCTCTTCTGCTTCATCCTCCGGAATATCCGCGCCATAGTAAATGCTGATCACCTCGGATTCGTCGTCCATCATCTCCGCAACCGTGGCTGCAGCCACATCTGCACGGGCTTTTCCCACAGCGAGCATGCCGTGGTCTCCGATTCCCATGATATCACCTTCATGAATTTCCTTATCATCGATTCTTGTATCACGTACTGCATAAGTAATCTGACCGGTCTTCACTTTGGAAATGGCTTCCATCATGGCTTCTGCGTTTTCCTCTGCGGATTTTTCCGGGACAAAGCTGATCAGTGCGGTGATTCCCTGAGGAATGGTCTTTGTAGGAACTACAATGATCTCTTTATCTTCTGTAAGGTCTCTTGCCTGGTTTGCAGCCAGAACAATATTCTTATTATTCGGGAAAATGTATATGGTTTTTGCATTGACCTTTGCAATAGCGTTCAGCATATCCTCTGTGCTGGGGTTCATGGTCTGACCGCCTTCAATCAGGTAATCTGCGCCAAGCTCCTTGAAGATTTCGGTAAGGCCCTTTCCAACGGATACGGAAATAAATCCGTAGTCCTTCGGCGGCTCTGCTGCTTTGGCTGCCTCAGCCTCTGCTGCCTGTTCTTTTGCCAGTTTTTCTGCGTCCTTGATCAGTTTTTCCTGATGCTCTTCACGCATATTATCGATCTTCATACGGGAAAGAGCTCCATAGGTCAGTGCGCGTTCAATGGCCTGTCCCGGATGGTTGGTATGCACATGTACTTTTACGATCTCATCGTCTGCCACGAGAACGATGGAATCTCCAAGGGAGGTCAGAAATTCCTTGAAGGAATGCTCCTCTTCTTCCGGCATGGGCTTATCCAGAAGAATAATAAACTCCGTGCAGTAACCGAATTTGATATCTGCTTCTGCCTGAGGAGAAATCTTTGTCACCGCAGGTCCGCTGCTTTTCGCAAAGGAAGAATAATCGATTTCCTTTCCAAGGAATCCGTCAATGGCACCCCGGAATACTTCCAGAAGGCCCTGTCCGCCCGAATCCACAACACCGGCCTCTTTCAGCACCGGGAGCATCTCCGGTGTTCTCTGAAGGGTCTCTTCCGCATGGGCAAACACTGCCAGAAAGAAAGATTCCAGATCTTCTGCTTCTTCTGCAATTTCAGATGCCCTGGCCGCTGCTTCTCTCGCTACCGTAAGGATGGTTCCCTCCTTCGGCTTCATAACAGCTTTATACGCGGTCTCCACACCTTTTTCCATTGCAGCTGCAATCGCCGGGGCATCCAGTTCCTCACTCTTCCGGACGCTTCTTGTAAATCCGCGGAGAAGCTGCGAAAGGATGACACCGGAGTTTCCTCTGGCACCTCTTAAAGAACCGGAGGAAATAGCCTTTGCAAGTGTTTCCATATCCGGATCGGATAAAGATCCTACCTCAGCGGCAGCAGACATGATGGTCAGTGTCATATTTGTTCCCGTGTCTCCGTCCGGTACCGGAAATACGTTTAATTCATTAATCCATTCTTTCTTCGCTTCCAGATTTTTGGCACCTGCCAGAAACATTCTGGAAAGTATCTTGGCATTTATGGTTTTGCTGTTCACCACAAGTTCCTCCTCCAATTTAATCTATCGCACGCACGCCTTCGACGTAAATATTGATTTTCTCAATTTCCAGTCCCGTAAAGGCTTCGACTTTATATTTCACATTGCTGACAAGATTATCAGCAATCGCACTGATATTTACGCCATATGCCACGATTACATGGAAATTCAGGCGAATCTTATTTTCTTTCGTAATTACGACACTGATGCCGTGCTGCAGGCTTTCTCTGCGAAGAAGTTTGACAAGTCCGTCCTTCATGCTTACAGCAGCCATTCCGATAATTCCGAAACATTCCACAGCCACACTTCCCGCATAGGTTGAAATGACATCTGTGTCGATGACGATCTGGCCGAATCCGGAATCTATACGTCCATTCATATGGTTACCTCCAAATTTTAGTTTAGTATGTATGTATTATAACCTCTTTTGCCGGAAAAAGAAATATTATTTTTACAATTTTCCTTTTTTTACTTGCAAAAGAGTATTTCTTCTGTTAAAATAAAACCTGTTGAAAAAAAGCGTCAAGGAGGTGCTATCATGGCTAAATGCGCAATTTGTGAAAAAGCTGCTCATTTCGGAAACAATGTGAGTCATTCCCATAGAAGATCCAATAAGATGTGGAAATCCAACGTAAAGTCCGTTAAAGTTAAAACAGCAAACGGCGGATCCAAAAAGATGTATGTTTGTACATCCTGTTTAAGATCCGGATTAGTGGAAAGAGCATAAAAAGACATTTACCCTCGCGGTTCGGCGAGGGTATTTTTTTGTTCTCTCTCCTATCTGCAAAACAGCTGATAACCGCATAAAAGGCTGATAGCCGCCGCGATCAGTACGATCACGCTCTCTGCGATCAGCATCCCGATCACCATTCCTATCCCAATACAAAACAGCATTAATCCCAGGAGCCTGCACACATTTCCCACCCCGTCTCTTTGGTCTGATATATTATATGTCGGAAAATCATGGATGAATACAGATCTCTCTTCCCAGAAAAACAGGCGGTCCTGCGAATCATGTCCGCAAAGCCGCCCTCTTTTCATCCTTTGTTCGTTTTATTCTTCATCGGTTTCTGCTGCAGTTTTCGGTGCAAATCTCTCTACAAAATCAGGCACCATATCCAGCACTTTTGTCAGTCCGTCCTGATTCTTTACATTGACCAGCTTAATGTTACCTTTCTGAATCACCAGAACTGCGGAAGGTGACATTTTTCCGGTCATTCCTCCGCCGCCGTTGTTCTTCTTTTCTCCGGCAAATGCACCTGCGCCCATACCAAAGGAGACATCCACCAGCGGAAGAATAATGGTCTCCCCGATATGGATCGGTTCTCCCACAACTGTTTTCGCGGAAATAAACGCATCCATTCCCCTGAATAATGATCCAACCGTATCCTGAAAATTGTTTTCGTATTTTTCTTCGTTTGACATGGCGTCTCCTCCTTATCCTTTTCTATGCTTCCAGCGATGAATCACATATCTGATATTTTTATGAAAATAAACCTGCAGGAAGGTTTTTAACAGCATAAACGCATAGATCCTTCCGCGCAGCCTTATCGTTCCCTCCAGAACCCTTTCCCCGTCAAATAAGGGATCCAGCTCCACATGGTTTTTGTGGAATGGCATCGTGATTCCCATCACTGCCAGAACCATTCCGGTGACAGACGGATCATCCCATCCAAAGGTGATCCTTCCTTCCAGTTTTGTCGGGAAAACATGCCTGATCAGAGTTTTCAGCTTTTTCCATACATAAGACATGGCCTCTTTCACTCTGGGTTCTGTCAGAAACGCCTTTCCCTGCTCCATTTTTTCCCTGACCCCGCGGATTTTTTCCCGCAGTTCCTCTATTGTTTTCTGTATGTTTTTTAGTTTTTCCATCAGACCGGAAAATTTATTCCTGATTTTCCGGAAGAAGCCTGTTTTCTCTTTCGGGTCTACCTGTGTTTCTTCCGGCTCAGCCATTTTTTCTTCCGGTTCGACCGGTTTCTCTTTTGTATGCTTCGTTTTTTCTTTCTGTTCGGCCGGTTGTTCTTCCGGCCTGTCCGGTTCTGGTAATTCCGGTAGTTTTTCGGGTTCCGGTAATTCCGGCGTTTTCTCAGGTTCCGGTATTTTCCGTGGTTTTTCTTTCTCTGCAGCCTTTGGATTTTCCGCCTTCTCTGAAGGCTCCGGTGCTGTCCTCTTCTTCAGGAAACGATTCAGGGATATCCCCAGGAGCCGTATTTCCGGTGTCAGTTTCCCCTCGAAAAAAACCGCTTTCACAGAAACTCCGCGAAACAGCCAGCTTACCCACACCGTACCTCTGACCTTTTTCCATTCCTGAAGGCTTCCCTCCGCCTCTGCCGCATACCGGACCGGACAGAACAGAACCAGCAGGATCATGGCCAGAAACAATCCAAGCAGGATACCCAGAAGAATCAGTATCACTTTGAAAATCATCCACAGTATATGTAACATGCGCTCACCTGTTCTTCAAATAATCTTCTACGTCAAAGGCACCGGTTTTCTCATAAATTTCTTTCAGGATCTGTGATGTCAGTTCCATGGCATCCTCTTTTCCTGCCGCCATTCCGAAAATCAGCGGACAGTTTTCCCGGATCCATCCCTGCTTCAGCATCAGCGCAGGAACCAGTTCCATCAAATGATCCCGGTGATCCGAAAGCGTCAGGAGATAAATTCCCGGAACCGCTTTGTTTTCATCCAGTCTGTTTCGAATTTTTTCCGGATTGCGAACATCTTCGCTGACATAATAATGCTCATGCCATTTCAGCATCTCCCTCTGCCACCTTTCTTCCGCTGCCCTGTCTGAATGATTCCCATTTTCCCGAAATTTAAACAGGGCTGCGTAAAACACAGCCCGTTTCTTTCTTATTCCTGTCTCTTCACAGACAAGGAACAAATCAGTAATACCTTTGCTGTTTTCCCCAGCGTCCGTCGCTTCGCATTTCAAGATATTCCTGGTATGCTTTCTCGACGATCTGCTTTTCATTGGAAAAGCGAAGAAGATGGTAGATCTCATGGAATTTATAATATCCGGAATCTACAAAATACTCCTCCCGCTGAGGTCTACTATGATAATTATCAGATGTCATCAGATACCAATGTACTTCCTTGTTCACCATATCCTCAGGTACAGTAAAATTATACTGGCTTCTGCCGATATATTTTACGATAGAAGCACGAACGTCAGCTTCTTCCCGCACTTCCCGAAGAGCTGTCTGTTCATGTGTTTCTCCCGGTTCCACCGTACCCTTTGGAAGCACCCAGCCCTCATAGCGGTTTTTGTAAGATTTGTATAATGCCAGTATCTTTCCCCGATGAATTACCACACCGCCACAGCTCGTTGCTTCAATCATAATGCACGTCCTCCTGTACTGCGTGTGTATTCAGAATCTCCCGGACATTGTTCTCCCCACCCGGAAAATTCCAGTCAAAATCTGTATACAGTATACCCCTTTTTCTTATTTCTGGCAATAGAAACTTCTGTCATTTCAGTTTACAGTGTAATATGCGTCAAACATCTGCCCCGCAATCGGTACGGCCGCCTCGCTTCCGGTTCCGCCGTTTTCCACAATCACAGCCACCACCATATCCGGATCTTCCGCATTGCAGTATCCGATAAACCAGGAATGGCTGGAGCCGTTTTCATCAAACTCTGCTGAACCGGTCTTTCCGGCAGCCGTATAAGACCTGCCGTTCAGAGCACTTGCGGTACCTGAAATCACAACCTCCCTCATCAGGTTCCCCAAAAGGTTTGCCTCGTTCAGTGTCATCAGTGTCCTGTATTCGGAGGGTTTTGTAACACGGACCGTATCTCCTGCATAACTCTGTACACTGTTAATCAGATATGGTCTCATCAGCACTCCTCCATTTGCCACTGCACAGGTGATGAGAGCCATATGAAGCGGACTGGTCAGCGTATTTCCCTGACCGATCGCAGTCTGCATCACCAGCGCTGTGGGAGAGCTTCCATCCAGCGTAAAGCTGCTCTTTCTTGCCCCCTTCATGGGAAGAGAATGATTGAACAGAAGCTCCTCCGCCGTATCACGGAGAGAGGATCCTCCCAGAATGGTACCCACATCTGCAAAGGCACAGTTGCAGGAATTTGCAAAAGCAGACTCAAAATCCTCCTGCCCGTGAACTGTTGCGTTATAGCATTGGATCGTGTGATTTTCCAGCGTGATCGACCCTTCACAAAGATAACTGTATCCCTGCAGGCTTCCCTTTTTCCGGAAATAATCCAGTGCGGTTACCAGCTTAAAGGTGGATCCCGGCGGGTACTGCCCCATCGTCGCACGGTTCAGAAGACTACTGTTTGACTCATCACTTACCAGTGTGTCCCAGTCAGCCTCAATAGTGTTCGGGTCAAAATCCGGTTTGCTGACCATTGCAAGAACCTTCCCTGTAGAAGGATCCAGGGCAATGACTGCCCCCCGCCTGTCTCCCAGCGCCTGATACGCCGTCGACTGTAAAGTGGTATTCAGCGTGGTTACTACCGTATCTCCCATATTCTTTTCACCACGGAATTCATTTTCCAGCTGCTCCAGGAAAAAAGCATGGGATGTGAGCAGACTGAAATTCGCCTCTGATTCCAGGCCGCTCTTTCCGTTGGAATCATATCCCACCGCATGTGCAAACATGTTTCCGTAGGGATAGACCCTTTCCTCCGTGCCGTCTTCGCTGACATCTGTCCGCGCCAGCACCTCTCCGTCTGAAGAAACAATATTCCCGCGTACCACGCGGTCTGCAAACGTATCCTGACGGGTATTATACGGACTGTTGATAAACGTCTCGCTTTCTGCAACATTGAAATAGATCAGATATCCGATCAGGCTTACAAAGATCAGCACGAAAAATCCGGAAACAAGACGATATTCTCTGTTTCTGGCACGTCTTTCTCTGATCATTTCCTTTTGCCTACGCTCTTTGGCCTTCTCTTGCTCTCTTAATCGCTTCTTTTCTGCGTCTCTCAAATTCCTCGTCCTCGTCTTCTCTCAAAATATAAAGTCCCTGGATAATTGCCAGCATTACAATGGTACTCATGACAGAACTTCCGCCATAGCTCACCAGCGGAAGGGTGACTCCCGTCAAAGGAATAAATTTTGTGGCTCCGCCAATAGTCAGGAATACCTGAAATGCATATTCTGTGCCAAGTCCCAGTGCGATCAGCTTGTAAAAACGGTTCTTGATCTTTAATGCGATACTGACGATCAGAAGGAAAAAGCTCATACACACAAGGATCAGACAGATGGCAAAAATTCCGCCCAGCTCCTCACAGATCGCACTGAAGATAAAGTCGTTCTTGACAATGGGAATAACCTGGGGCGATCCCTGGCACAGTCCCATTCCAAACCAGCCGCCTGTGCCTATGGCAAACAGAGACTGGGCAATCTGATATCCCTCATTCTGGTAAACGGCCATGGGATCTTTCCATGCGCTGACACGCTGGCGGACATGTCCAAACAGGAAATACGCCGCCACCGAAGCACAGGCGCCGCCGGCAAGTCCCAGTGCCAGATAGGATTTTTTTCTGGTGGATACAAAAATCATCACAAGGTAAGTGACGAAAAAGATCACCGCCGTACCAAGATCTCTGGAAAGCACCAGAGTCCCCACATGAAGGGCGGCCACCACGGTACCCTTGACAACGGTTGAAAAATCCGCTTCTTTTGAAAAAAGGGATGCCATAAAAAATACAAAAGTAATCTTGATCACCTCGGAAGGCTGGATTCCCAGAAGAGTAAGCTTTGCTCCATAGCTTGTGCTTGCCAGCACCAGAACCGCCCCCAGCAGGACCACACCCACCCCGGCATACAGCCAGGTGAGTTTTCTGAGAAATTTCAGCCTGCGAATGATCAAAGGAATGATCAGAGCCACCCCGCTGGCTGCCGCGGCAATCAGGAGCTGTTTATTTGCCGTGGCGATATCCAGGCGGCAAAGCATAATAAATCCAACACTCAGCAGCATGCACATGTTATTCAGCAAAAGGAATGAGGATTTGTGATAAAAGATCCTGTACAGGATCTGCAGCAATGCAAAAAATCCCATCATTTCCACATAAAACAGAACAACCTTAAATTCCCATGTCTTCAGATAGATGACCAGAAATGCGGTGAAATCTATGGTAAAGATCAGGGTTAGCTGCTGAAAAAGCAGTTCTTTCTTTTCTTCTTCATCCTGACGCCCCACCGTATAAAAACAGTGAAAGGTATAAATGATCATCAGGGTCAGAATCAGATACTTTGATAATTCCACAATTACATTAATCATAGACCCTATTCGGCTCCTCTTTTAAAATGTCCTTTTGTAAACTCGCCGGCAGCCGGGCGGCCGTCCCGGTAATATACATCCAGAAAATTTTCCAGAATGCCCGCTGCCTCTTCCGGCTCTTCCATGGTAAAGGCAAGCCTCAGCGACTGCACGCCCAGCCTCTCCACCTGTTCTTTTTCTTTCAGAAGGCCCAGCGGAATACTGTTGTAGATGATATTATAACATAGTTCCTGCTTTTCTGTAGCCTCTGTTTTCCATGGATGGCAGAAGCATACGGCAGGAAATACTTTTTCATAACGGTCTTTCAGGTATGACATCCCCTCCTGCCTGTCGCAGCGATACCGGTTTTTCCGAATACACTGGGCAGAGATCATCAGCGGGAGATATCCGTAAACCACCAGTTCGCTGCCGGTATTATCCCGGTGGCGGATTTCCTTTTCATTCAGCTCCAGAGGAACCGTATTTCTGAAGATTCCCTCTTCCCTCCAGAATCTTACCGCTTCATCATTCCAGGTATACAGGGAATGGTCTGCCACACAAAGCTTTGACCAGCCCTGCTCCTTCAGAATCGCATAGCCCTCCGGATTTCGTACCAGAAAGCCTTTCATCCCTTCTTTCAGCCATTGTCCGGCACAGGAAAGATAATCATCCGGAGCCTTTCCCCGGACCATATGCGGAAGCGCCAGATATAGCTCCTTCCGGTTCTGAACTCCCCGCTCCATACAGGCCTTCATGGCATCAAAAGAAAGGTACATGCCCTGTATTTCCGTATTTTCGGCCAGCTTCAGCGCCTGTTCCTTTTTTTCGCAGGAAACATAGATGGGAAGCCGTCCGCTCCTGCTGCCTGTATTCCGACAGCTTTCTGAATCCTCCAGACAAAAAGCAGGGTCTCTCTCATAGGGTTCTGTCAGTTTTTGTTCAAGCTGCTCCAGTGCCTCCCGGCGAAGCTCATTCAAAGTCTTCATTGGCAAAAATACCGAATCTCCCATATGGATTTCCAGCTTTTTCCACTGAAACTCCGTGTTTCCAAGCTTTTCCATCTGCTGGCGGACGCGGGCCTCTTCCACGGGCTGCTTCATGGCATACTGTACCTCTCCCAAAGAGACCGATACACGCCTTCCCCTGCAGGAGACCTCCAGCACAGCCGGATTTTCCGGATAAAGCATCAGCTCTCCCCTGATGTTTTCCTTACAC
>CAMBYR010000019.1 GCA_945872375.1 uncultured Blautia sp.
CATTTACCCAGGAAGGCTATGGGACGGAATATATGTGTCTTTACACTGCAGATGGATTTACAGGCGAGCTGAAGACCTGTGATGAGGGTGTTCTGGAATGGGTACCCAAAAGGGAGCTCATGAATCTGGAATTGTGGGACGGAGACAGGATTTTTTTGCGCCTCTTTCAGGAAGATGCTCCATTCTTTTCCCTGAAGCTTACTTATCAGGGAGATGATCTTATCGAAGCCGTGCTGAACGGAACCTCTCTGAAACCGGAGGATTAATGTCTTCAGAGGGGCTTTTTGCCGTTTTTTTCTTACAATCTATTGACTTTTGCAATGCTTCTTTAGTAAGATAAAATTTGAGCTTTTCTATCTGCCGAGTATCCGGGGGAATTTTACTGGTTCTTGGCGGATATAACGTTTATAGATATCATACAGGAGGAAGCGAAGATGGCAGAAATCGTCAGAGTAGTTGTAGATGCCATGGGTGGAGATCATGCACCTGCAGAGCCTGTCAAGGGTGCTGTAGAGGCTGTGAAAGCCAGAGAAGATATTCATGTGATCCTTACCGGAAAGCAGGAAGTCATAGAAAAAGAACTCTCGGCCTTTACGGATTATCCGAAAGACCGGATTACGATCGTAAATGCATCAGAAGTGATTGAGACGGCAGAACCGCCGGTAAATGCGATTCGAAAAAAGAAGGATTCATCTATTGTTGTCGGATTAAATCTGGTAAAGAAACAGGAGGCTGATGCCTTTGTGTCATCCGGAAGCACGGGAGCAGTGCTTGTGGGAGGCCAGGTACTGGTAGGAAGAAGCAAGGGAGTGGAACGTCCGCCTCTGGCTCCTCTGATTCCCACAACAGAAGGAGTTTCCCTGCTGATCGACTGCGGCGCAAATGTGGATGCCCGTCCGTCTCACCTGGTGCAGTTTGCAAAAATGGGTTCTATCTATATGGAACATGTGGTGGGAATTAAAAATCCCCGTGTTGCCATTGTAAATAACGGAGCAGAGGAAGAAAAAGGAAATGCTCTTGTCAAAGAAACGTTTCCGCTTCTGAAGGCCTGCAGCGGCATCAATTTTATCGGAAGTATTGAGGCAAGAGAGATTCCGATGGGATATGCCGATGTCATTGTCTGTGAAGCCTTTGTGGGAAATGTGATTTTAAAACTTTATGAGGGCGTTGGCGCTGCCATGATGAAAAAAATCAAGGGCGGTATGATGATGAATCTTCGAAGCAAGATCGGAGCCCTTCTGGTAAAGCCTGCCCTTAAGGCTACGTTAAAATCCTTTGATGCAAGCGAACATGGCGGAGCACCGCTTCTCGGACTGAAAGGTCTCGTGGTGAAAACTCATGGAAGTGCAAAGGCAGGAGAGATCCGCAATGCGATTTTCCAGTGTGTACAGTTTAAGCAGCAGAAGATCAATGAAAAGATCGCGGAACGTATTCTGGAAAATAAGGAAGGCGGAGCAGAATAAAAAAGAGCAGAGGATCTGAGGCTGCTGTTCACAGGTAATATCCCGCGAGCGTGTTGCTGAGAAGATCCTCTGTGTTCAGATGAGGAGTGAAGTGATTGAACAGACGTATGGAAGAACTGGAACAGAAAATCGGGTATCGTTTTCGGAGCAGAAGTCTTCTGGAACAGGCGCTTACCCACAGCTCTTATGCAAATGAAAAAAAACTGGGAAAACTGGGCTGCAATGAACGTCTGGAATTTCTGGGTGATGCTGTGCTGGAACTTGTCAGCAGTGAATTCCTTTACCAGAAATTTCCAAATGTTCCGGAAGGAGAACTGACAAAGAAACGGGCAAGCCTTGTGTGTGAGCCCAGTCTGGCATTTTGCGCGAGAGAATTCGGTCTGCCGGAGTATCTTCTGCTTGGAAAAGGAGAAGACATGACAGGAGGCCGTCATCGTGACTCTATCGTTTCCGATGCAACGGAGGCGCTTCTGGGGGCCATCTATCTGGACGGTGGTTTTGCTAGTGCAAAGGAGTTTGTACTGAAGTTTATCCTGAATGATATTGAGCACAAACAGCTCTTTTATGATAGCAAGACCATCCTGCAGGAAATTGTTCAGGAGAGCGGCAGACATTCAGATGTGGAATATATGCTCATAAAAGAAGAGGGACCGGATCATAATAAAAGCTTTACCGTTGCGGTCATGATCCAGGGTGAAAACATGGGAACCGGAACGGGACATACAAAAAAAGCCGCAGAACAGGCTGCCGCCTATCAGGCAATTCGCAAAATGAGACAGTAGCAGGTGAGTTATGTATTTAAAAAACATTGAAGTATACGGCTTTAAATCTTTCGCACAGAAAATTAACTTCGAATTTCACAATGGAATCACCGGAATCGTCGGACCAAACGGCAGCGGAAAGAGCAACGTCGGAGATGCGGTACGCTGGGTTTTGGGTGAGCAGAGCGCAAAGCAGCTTCGAGGCGGCAATATGCAGGATGTTATTTTTGCGGGAACGGAGGCCAGAAAGCCTCTGAGCTTTGCTTCCGTAGCCATCACGCTGGATAACAGTGACCACCAGCTTCCTGTGGATTATCAGGAGGTAACGGTGACAAGAAGACTGTACCGTTCCGGTGAAAGTGAATATCTGATTAATGGAAGTGCCTGTCGTCTGAAGGATATCAATGAAATGTTTTATGACACCGGTATCGGTAAAGAAGGATATTCCATCATCGGGCAGGGACAGATCGATAAAATCCTCAGCGGAAAACCGGAAGAACGACGGGAGCTTTTTGATGAAGCGGCGGGGATCGTTAAGTTTAAAAGAAGAAAAAATACGACTCTGAAAAAGCTGGATGAAGAACGCCAGAATCTTGTGAGAGTTACGGACATTTTAAGTGAACTGACAAAGCAGCTGGGGCCTCTGGAAAGGCAGTCGGAAACAGCCAGAATTTATCTTGCAAAAAGAGATGTTCTGCGCGAACTGGATGTGAATCTGTTTCTGGTGGAACACGAGCATACCGGCCGTGTGTTAAAAGAACTGGAAGAGAAAAATCGTATATCCGGAGAAGAACTGCAGGAAGCGCAGAATTCGTTTGATCAGACGAAGGAAGAATATGATCGTCTGGAAATGGAGCTGGAAGAGCTGAACGGCAAAATGGATACACTCCGTGAGGAAATCCAGCAGAACCAGCTGAAAACACAGCAGTATGAGGGACAGATCCGTGTACTGGAGGAGCAGATCTCTTCCGGGCAGCAGAACAGCCAGCATTATCGAAGCCGTATGGCTGTCATCGGGGAAGAACTGGCAAAACGAAAGGAAGCCAGGGAAAATCTGGATGAAGAAAAGTCGCGTCTTCGGGGCGAACTGAAAGAAATCCGTGAAAAACTGAAAAAAGGTGAAGAACGTCTGGAGACAGTTCAGGAAGGAATCCGGACATGCAGTCAGTCTGTGGAGGATGGAAAAAACGAGATCATTGAACTTCTGAACAGCCGTGCCACCACAAAAGGAAAGGCACAGCGTTTTGATGCCATGATGGAACAGCTGGATATTCGTAAGGCAGAGATCAGCCAGAGGATCCTGCATCTGAAAACAGATGAGCAGGAACTGAATGTTTCCAGGGAAAAAGCACGGGCGGAATATGAAGGGATCAGCAGCATGATCCGTTCCATGAATGAGGAGTGCGTGCGTCTGGACCAGGAGGTTCAGGCACTCCAGCAGGAATTGAAGAAGCAGAATCAGCAGATGGAGATCGGGCAGACTGCCTATCACAGGGAGGAGTCCCGTCTGGAATCTCTGAAAAACATGACAGAGCGTTATGACGGATACGGAAACAGTATCCGGAGAGTCATGGAGCAAAAGGAACGGGTGCCCGGTATCCACGGTGTTGTTGCAGATCTGATCCAGGTAAATAAAAATTATGAGATTGCCATTGAGACAGCCCTTGGCGGAAGTATCCAGAACATTGTAACGGATCACGAAAATACGGCAAAAAAAATGATCGAGTTCCTGAAAAGAAACCGTTTTGGACGCGCTACCTTCCTTCCGCTGAACAGTGTGTCCGGAAGGGGTGATTTTCCCCAGAAGGAAGCGCTTCGCGAACCGGGAGTGATTGGGCTGGCCAGTGATCTTGTGACGGCAGAGGAACAGTATGTGGGGCTGATCAGATATCTTCTTGGAAAGGTGCTGGTAGTGGATCATATCGATCATGCCATTGCCATTGCAAAAAAATATCGCCACAGCATCCGTATGGTTACTGTGGAAGGAGAATTGTTAAGTCCCGGAGGTTCCATGACAGGTGGTGCCTTTAAAAATAACAGTAATCTTCTGGGAAGACGCCGGGAGATCGAGGAATTGGAATCCAGCGTAAAGGCGCTGAAAAAAGACATGGATGATATGCAGAAATCCATTGATGAGAACAGAAGCAAACGAAATGTCATCCGTGATACCATTGCCGATTTCCAGGAGAAGCTTCGGAAACAGTATGTGGCACAGAACACAGCAAAACTGAATCTGGAGCAGTTAAAGGAAAAGGAAAAGGAAATTCAGGAAAGCTACGGACAGATCCGGAGAGAACAGCAGGAGCTGAAGCGTCAGGCAGAAGAATTAAAGGAAGACAACAGCCATATCGCCAAAGAGCTGGAAGAATCCCGGAATGATGAAAAAGAACTGGAAACCTTTATTGCAGACAAGCAGAAAGAGCTGGAGGAGCTTCGTCAGGAAGAAACGGAAAGGCAGAAGGAACTGGAAGCCATCCGTCTGGAAGAGTCTTCTCTGGAACAGAAGCTTAGTTTCGATCAGGAAAATATGAACCGACTTTCGGAAGAGACAGAGGCTCTTCAGGAAGAAAACCGCTCCATGGAGGAAATGCTTCTTCAGGGCGGAGAAGAAATGGAGAGAAAAGAACAGGCCATCACAGGTCTGCGTGAAGAGATTGAACGATGCAGCCGGACGAGAAAAGAAGATGAGGAAACCATGGCCCGGTGGCACGCCCAGAAGGAAGATAAGACATCCAGACAGAAGGTCTTTTTTGAGAAGCGTGACGAACTTTCTTCCCGGATCAGTCTTCTGGATAAGGAATGCTACCGTCTGAAAAGCCAGATGGAAAAGCTGGAAGAGCAGAGGGAAAATCAGATCAATTATCTGTGGGAAGAATATGAGATCACGCCCAATAATGCCCTTACCTATAAGAAAGAAGAGATGACGGATCGTCAGGAAATGAAAAAACAGATTTCGGTTCTGAAAGACGAAATCAAAAAGCTTGGTACGGTCAATGTAAATGCCATTGAGGACTACAAAGATCTTCTGGAACGTCATACCTTCCTTTCCGGACAGTACAATGACCTTGTAAAAGCGGAGGAAACCCTGGAAGGAATCATTCGTGAGCTGGACGAGGGAATGCGCCGGCAGTTCACAGAAAAATTCCGGGATATCCAGAGGGAATTTGATAAAGCTTTCAAAGAACTGTTCGGAGGGGGAAAAGGAACGCTGGAGCTTTCCGAGGAGGAAGATATTCTGGAAGCAGGAATCCGGATCATTTCCCAGCCGCCCGGAAAGAAGCTTCAGAATATGATGCAGCTTTCCGGTGGAGAGAAGGCACTGACGGCCATTGCGCTGCTCTTTGCCATTCAGAACCTGAAACCGTCCCCATTCTGTCTGCTGGATGAGATTGAGGCGGCGCTGGACGATTCAAACGTGGGACGTTTCGCCACATATTTGCAGAAACTGACAAAAAATACACAGTTTATTGTTATTACACACAGACGAGGCACCATGAATGCCGCAGACCGGCTTTACGGTATTACTATGCAGGAAAAAGGAGTTTCCACGCTGGTTTCCGTGGATCTGGTGGAAAATCAGCTCAGTGAATAGATCTGAGTAAAGAGGAGGATGCATATGTCAGAGGAAAAAAAAGGATTTTTCAGCCGTCTGGTAAGCGGACTTACGAAAACCAGAGATAATATTGTTGCAGGCTTTGATTCCATTTTCAGCGGTTTTTCCAGTATTGATGATGATTTTTATGAGGAACTGGAAGAAATTCTGATTATGGGAGATATTGGAATCAATGCTACTTCCGCGATTCTTGACAAGCTGAAGGAACAGGTGGCCGAGCAGCGGATCAGGGATCCGAAGGAATGTAAGAATCTGCTGATCAGCAATATCCGCGATCAGATGAAGGTAGACAGTACCGAGTATGAATTTGAAAACAGAAAATCAGTCGTTCTGGTGATTGGCGTTAACGGTGTGGGAAAAACCACATCGGTAGGCAAGCTTGCCGGAAAGCTGAAGGATCAGGGTAAGAAGGTGATCCTTGCGGCTGCGGATACGTTCCGTGCGGCAGCAGGGGAACAGCTTACACAGTGGGCAAACCGTGCAGGCGTGGAAATCATTGGAGGACAGTCCGGTGCGGATCCGGCATCTGTTGTGTATGATGCGGTAGCCGCTGCAAAAGCCAGAAATGCAGACGTTCTTCTTTGTGATACGGCCGGAAGGCTTCACAATAAGAAAAATCTGATGGAAGAGCTCAGAAAGATTTACCGGATCCTGGAAAGAGAATATCCGGAAGCCTATCTGGAAACCCTGGTGGTCCTGGATGGAACCACGGGACAGAATGCTCTGGTACAGGCAAGGCAGTTTGCTGAAGTGGCAAATGTGACGGGAATCATCCTGACAAAGCTTGATGGAACTGCCAAGGGCGGTATTGCAGTGGCAATCCAGTCGGAACTGGATATCCCGGTGAAATATATCGGTGTGGGTGAGAGCATCGATGATTTGCAGAAATTTGATGCAGATGCATTTGTAAATGCACTGTTTAATCGTACAGAAGACAAGGAGGATGAAAATGCTGACACTGGAGAGCTTTGAAGAAGCGTCGGAAATAGTTAAAAAGGTGACACAGGAGACGAAACTGATCAAGAGCAGCTATTTTAGCGATCTGACAGGAAATAAGGTATTTTTTAAGCCGGAGAACATGCAGCGGACCGGAGCATATAAGGTTCGTGGTGCCTACTATAAGATCAGCACACTTTCAGAGGAAGAACGTGAGAGAGGACTGATTGCTGCATCTGCCGGAAACCATGCGCAGGGTGTTGCCTATGCGGCTCATAAATTCGGCGTAAAAGCCGTAATCGTAATGCCTACCACAACACCGCTGATCAAGGTAGAGAGGACAAAAAGCTACGGGGCAGAGGTGATCCTTAAGGGAGATGTTTACGATGAGTCCTGTGCGTATGCGCAGGAACTGGCGGAAAAGGAAGGATATACGTTTATCCATCCCTTTGATGATCTTGCCGTGGCTACCGGACAGGGAACCATAGCGATGGAAATCGTTCAGGAGCTTCCTCTGGTGGACTACATTCTGGTACCTGTCGGCGGCGGCGGGCTGGCTACAGGAGTTTCCACTCTTGCAAAGCTTCTCAATCCTCATATCAAAGTGATTGGCGTGGAGCCGGCCGGGGCAGCCTGCCTGAGAGCGTCCCTGAGAAAAGGAGAGGTTGTATCTCTGGATTCGGTCAATACCATTGCGGACGGCACTGCCGTACAGAAACCCGGAGAGCAGATCTTCCCATACTTACAGGAAAATCTTGACAGTGTGATCACTGTGGAAGACGATGAGCTTATTGTTGCATTCCTGGATATGGTGGAAAATCATAAGATGGTCGTAGAAAATTCCGGCCTTCTGACGGTGGCTGCGCTGCGTCATCTGGATTTTAAAAATAAGAAAGTGGTTTCCGTTTTAAGCGGAGGAAATATGGATGTGATCACCATGTCTTCTGTTGTACAGCATGGACTGATTCAGAGAGACAGAATCTTTACTGTTTCTGTGCTGATTCCGGATAAGGCGGGAGAGTTGGTACGTGTGGCGACCATCATTGCGCAGAATCAGGGAAATGTTATTAAGCTGGATCATAACCAGTTTGTCAGCACCAACCGTAATGCTGCTGTGGAACTGAAGATTACCATGGAGGCATATGGAACGGAGCATAAGAGACAGATCGTTCAGGCACTGGAAGACAACGGATGCCGTCCGAAGGTGATTCGTACAAGCCTGTAAGACTAAAAAAATAAAATAGCGGCTGCTGTGTTTCAAAAAAGCACAGCGGCCGCTTTGTTATTGTGTGTCCGGAACTGAACCTGAATTGTTATTTTACTTCAATGAGTTCGTATTCATCTGTTCCAAGGCCGATTTTCTTTGCATGTTCGATACAGGATTTCCAGTTTGTGGAAGGAGAAACGGCACCGAAATGATCGTGTCCTTCATGATCGGATTCTGCCAGAAGGCTTCCCGGAATGACAGGCTGAGCATTGACTGCATCCGCACAGGCCACATCCAGTGCAACCGGGTCAAAGGATGCAAAGAATCCCACATCCGGAACAATGGCAGCGTCATTTTCAGCATGGCAGTCACAGTACGGGGAAACGTCGATGACCAGAGAAATATGGAAATTCGGACGTCCGTCGATGACAGCCTTGGAGTATTCGGCGATCTTGCAGTTCAGGATATCATTGGATTCATCTGATGCGGCAAGAACAGCATCTTTGGGACAGACACCGATACATCGTCCGCAGCCGACACATTTCTGGTGATTGATCGATGCTTTTCCTTCCGAAAATTCCGGAGCGTCGTGTGCACAGATTTTTTCACAGCGATGACATCCGATGCAGAGCTCCTGATCTACGTGCGGTTTTCCGGCACTGTGCATTTCCATTTTTCCTGCACGGGAGCCGCAGCCCATACCGATATTTTTCAGAGCTCCGCCGAAGCCGGTAGCCTCATGTCCTTTAAAATGAGAAAGAGAAATAAAAATGTCCGCGTCCATGATGGCACGTCCGATCTTTGCTTCTTTTACGTATTCGCCGCCTTCTACGGGAACATATTCTTCATCCGTGCCTTTCAGTCCGTCTGCAATGAGAATATGGCAGCCGGTGGAGAATGGAGAATAGCCGTTGGTATAAGCACTGTCCAGATGATCCAGTGCATTTTTTCTTCCGCCCACATACAGGGTATTGCAGTCCGTAAGGAAGGGTTTGCCGCCCAGCTCCTTTACCACGTCGGCTACGACCTTTGCGTAATTTGGACGAAGAAAGGCAAGATTTCCCGGTTCTCCGAAATGTATTTTAATGGCAGTATATTTTCCGTTAAAATCGATGCTGTCAATTCCGGCTTTGTGAATCAGACGATTCAGTTTATTCAGAAGACCGTCATTCAGGTCTGTGCGGAGACTGGTATAATATACTTTTGCTTTTTCCATAGTGAAATCCTCCTGTAATTTGTATTCTATCTCAGATTTTACATGAAATGGGAGATATATGCAAGGGATTGTTCAAATACAAAGACTTCCCACTTGATTTTCGTCTTTCTCTGGGTTATATTGAAACTGTTTAACATTGGTGCGTGTAAATGCACCGCCGGAACTAATAGAATTTAGGTAACTGTTCACATGCCATGGATTGAAAATGGAGGGTTTGTTATGGACGCCAGAGAAGATTATGCAAAAGCCTGTAAAGCCGGAAAGAGAGAATATCAGTTGTGTCTTATGAGAGGTGTACAGCCTACTCTTCAGGTACTGGATGAGATCCTTCCGCCAAAGGGCAGTTATTCCGAAGTCCCCCTGGGACTTGTACAGATTCCCATGAATCAGATCGTTGGAACTGTGACAGGCGGCAGAAGCAACGCTTTTGCAGCAAACTTTATGCCGATTATTTCCGAAAAATCAGAATTTTTCATGAAATGGGTGAGCCTCTGCAAAAGTCATGAGGAAGAGGGAATCCGTGATCCCATCAAGGCCTATGAATATATGAATAAGTACTATGTGCAGGAGGGAAATAAACGTGTCAGTGTTCTGAAATACTTTGACGCTGTATCCGTTCCGGGATTTGTGACCAGGATCCTGCCTCCGAAAACAGAGGAAAAGGAAAATATCATCTATTATGAATATGTGGATTTTTATGCTGTTTCCCGGATCAACTATATCTGGTTTTCCAAAATCGGAGCTTTTCCAAAATTGCAGCAGGCAGTGGGAAAGAAGCCGGATGAACTGTGGACAGATGATGACAGACTGAATTTCAGCTCTGTATATACCCGATTTTCATTAGAGTTCGAAGCACAGGGAGGAAAAAAACTGAATATTACCACAGGAGATGCATTCCTGGCGTTTCTGAACATTTACGGTTATGAGGAGCTTCTGAAAAAGACTACCAATGAGATCAAGGCCCTTGTGGTGAAGAGCTGGGAAGAATTCTCCCTTCGCCAGGAGGAAGAAACCATTGACCTGAAGATGGATCCGCTGGAGGAAAAGGCACCGCTTTTAAACCGCCTGCTTCCGTTAAGCTCCCCAAAGCTGAAGATCGCGTTTATCTATGAAAAAACAACCACCTCCTCTGCCTGGACCTATGCTCATGAGCTGGGAAGACTGCATCTGGAGGATACCTTCCCGGACGAGGTGAAGACCATTTATTATGAAAATGTGACCCAGGATACGATTGACGAAACCATCGGGAAAGCCATTAAGGAGAACTGCAATATTATTTTTACCACCACTCCGACTTTTGTGCAGGCCAGCGTCAGAGCTGCGATCGCAAATCCGTCAGTCCGTATTCTGAACTGTTCTCTGAATACTTCCCATCGGTATATCCGAAACTATTATGCCCGTATGCATGAGGCAAAATTCCTGATGGGTGCTATTGCCGGAGCCATGACTGAAAATGACAGACTGGGATATCTGGCGGACTATCCGATTCTCGGATCGATTGCCAATATCAACGCTTTTGCCCTTGGCGCAAAGATGATCAATCCAAGAGCAAAGGTTTACCTGGAATGGACTTCCAGAAAGAACCGGGACTATACAGAGGCTCTGAAGGAAAAGGGGGTATCCATCGTTTCCGGAAAGGATATGGTGATCCCCGAAGAGGCTTCCCGTTTCTTTGGCCTTTACAGCATGGAGGACGGCAATCCCAGAAGTCTTGCCATGCCTCTGTGGCACTGGGGGAAATTTTATGAACGCCTGATCCGTACCATTATGGACGGAACCTGGAAATATGATGACAACAGTGCGGCAAAGAAAGCCATCAACTACTGGTGGGGAATGTCTGCCGGTGTGATTGACGTGATCTGTTCCCAGAATCTTCCGATCGGAACAAAACGTCTGGTGGATCTTCTGAAAAAAACCATTATGACGGGAGAATTCAATCCGTTCTCCGGAATTCTTTATTCCCAGAACGGAATCGTGCAGGATGATCCAAACAGAAGTATGGTACCCGAGGAAATTGTTACAATGGACTGGCTGGCAGAAAATGTTGTTGGCGATATTCCGGGTATGGATGAACTGCAGGAAGCGGCAAAACCTGTTACCGCCCAGCAGGGAGTGGAAACACAGACACTCCTGTAAAGAACAGGAAAGGCGGCAAAGGGAGGAAGCATGAAGATACTTGTGATTGCAGATGAAGAATCCAAATATCTTTGGGATTTTTTTGAAAAAAGCAAGCTGGAAGGAATTGATCTGATTATTTCCTGCGGAGATCTGGATCCCCGTTATCTTTCTTTTCTTACCACATTCAGTACGGCACCGGTGCTGTATGTGCATGGAAATCATGATGGGAAATACAGCCGGATTCCTCCGGAGGGATGCATTGATATTGAGGATCAGATTTATGTATATGAAGGAATCCGGATTCTGGGGCTTGGAGGTTCCATGCTCTATTCCGGCGGCCCTCATCAGTATACGGAACGTGATATGAAAAAAAGGGTGAGAAAATTATGGTTTCAGCTGTTAAGACACGGAGGGTTCGACATTCTGGTCACCCATGCTCCGGCATATCAGTTGAATGACGGAAGAGACCTTCCTCACCAGGGCTTTCAGGTGTTTCTGACACTGATGGAAAAATACAGGCCGAAATTTTTCCTGCACGGTCATGTACATATGTCCTATGCCTATAAGCAGAAGCGTTATGACAAATACAAGGATACCCATGTGATCAACGCATATGAAAGATGTGTGTTTGATTATGATGATGAAAACCTTCAGGAACACCTGAATTGAGCAGGAATCTGAAAAAGTTTTTTATATCTGTCAAGAAAAAATACTTGACAGCAAATGAGAAATACGATATGATACCCAAGGTGATATCAGATGGAGAATTTTGTAAAGCAGGCATATTTATATGATTTTTACGGAGAGCTTCTTACAGAGCGGCAGCGTCAGGTATACAGCAGTGTGGTTCTGGAGGATTATTCTCTCAGTGAGGTTGCGGAGGAACTGGAGATCAGCCGTCAGGGTGTTCACGATATGGTTCGCAGATGCAACAGGATTCTGGAGGATTACGAGAAGAAGCTTCATCTGGTGGAAAAATTCCTGAACATCCGCAGCCAGGTTCAGCGCATTCATGATCTGGCAGGAAAATATCAGGACGGAGAAATCGCAGCGATTTCCAACGAAATTTTAGAGGAGTTATGATTCATGGCATTTGAAAGCTTAACCGATAAACTTCAGAACGTATTCAAGAAGCTGAGAAGCAAGGGACGCCTGACAGAAGATGATGTAAAAACTGCTCTGAAAGAGGTCAAGATGGCTCTTCTGGAAGCCGATGTAAATTTCAAGGTGGTAAAGCAGTTTACCAAAGCCGTTCAGGAACGTGCGGTAGGTCAGGATGTTATGAACGGACTGAATCCGGGACAGATGGTGATCAAGATCGTCAATGACGAGCTGGTAAACCTGATGGGAAGCGAAACGACAGAGCTTCCGCTGAAACCCGGAAATGAAATGACAGTCCTCATGATGGCAGGCCTTCAGGGCGCAGGTAAGACGACTACGGTCGCGAAACTTGCAGGCAAGCTGAAATCCAAAGGAAAACGGCCTCTTCTGGTGGCATGTGACGTATATCGTCCTGCAGCGATTACCCAGCTTCAGGTGAATGGAGAGAAGCAGGGTGTGGAAGTCTTTTCCATGGGAGACAAGCAGAGTCCTGTGGACATTGCAAAAGCAGCTTTGGAGCATGCCAGAAACCATCAGCAGAATGTGGTTCTCATCGATACCGCAGGACGACTTCATATTGATGAAGGAATGATGCAGGAACTTGCAGACATCAAGGAGCAGGTTCACGTGGATGCCACCCTGCTTACTGTGGATGCAATGACAGGCCAGGATGCAGTCAACGTAGCAAAGACCTTTGCAGAGAAGGTTGGAATTGACGGCGTCATCCTTACAAAGATGGACGGCGATACCAGAGGCGGTGCCGCACTTTCTATCAAGGCAGTGACAGGAAAGCCGATTCTGTACGTGGGCATGGGCGAAAAACTTTCCGATCTGGAGCAGTTTTATCCGGAGCGAATGGCTTCCAGAATTCTTGGTATGGGCGATGTAATGAGCCTTATTGAAAAGGTGGAAGCATCCGTAGATCAGGAACAGGCCCAGGAAATGCAGAAAAAGCTGAAGAAAATGGACTTCGACTTTAACGATTATCTTACCAGTCTTGATCAGATGAACAAGATGGGAGGAATCAGCAGCATTCTGAATATGCTTCCGGGAATGGGCGGAAAAGCCAAAGAACTGGAAAGCATGGTAGATGAGAAAGCCATGGAACGGACAAAATCCATTATCCTTTCCATGACACCCCAGGAGCGGAGCAATCCCTCTATTCTCAATGTATCCCGCAAGAGCCGCATTGCAAAAGGCGCAGGCGTGGATATTGCGGAGGTCAATCGTCTTGTGAAGCAGTTTGAGCAGAGCAGGAAAATGATGAAGCAGATGCCCGGAATGATGGGCGGAGGTAAATTCGGTAAAAGGGGCGGCTTTAAGCTTCCTTTTTAAATAAATTACAAACAATATGAAAAAAGAAATTATAATCATTGGAGGAAAACAAAAATGGCAGTAAAAATCAGATTAAGAAGAATGGGACAGAAAAAGGCACCTTTTTATAGAATCGTTGTTGCAGATTCCCGCTGCAAACGTGATGGAAAATGCATCGCTGAAATCGGAACCTATGATCCGAACATTGAACCAAGCGCATACAAAGTAGACGAAGAAGCAGCTAAAAAATGGCTCGCTGCTGGCGCTCAGCCTACAGATGTTGTAGCAAGAATCTTCAAAGAGGCCGGAATCGAAAAATAATGAAATACCTCAGCAGGTAGGAAGGTATTTCTGTGACGTCCTCATGGGCGGAAAACAGGGAGGTATGTAATGAAGGATTTGGTAGAAGTAATTGCAAAATCTCTTGTGGAAAACCCGGATGAAGTAGTTGTTACGGAAACCGAGAAAGAAGATGCCATCATAATTGAACTGAAGGTGGGACCTTCCGATATGGGCAAGGTGATCGGACGTCAGGGCAGAATTGCCAAGGCCATCCGGACCGTTGTAAAGGCAGCTTCTTCAAAGAGCAGCAAAAAAGTGGTTGTAGATATTCTGCAATGAAATAATAACAGGAGCTGTGGATACCATGGCTCCTGTTTTTCACAGAATCAGGGAGAAAATATGGAAGATTTACTGAAAGTTGGAGTGATCACCACCACACACGGCGTGCGGGGGGAAGTGAAGGTATTTCCTACGACGGATGATGCGGAGCGGTTTCTGGATCTGGAATATGTTCTTCTGGATACAGGAAAAGAGCTGCGAAAACTGACCATTCAGAACGTAAAGTTTTTTAAGAATCTGGCGATTCTGAAATTTGAAGAAATCGATAACATCAATGACATTCAGATGTATAAAGGAAGGGATCTCTGGATTCCCAGAGAAGAGGGCCAGGAGCTGGGAGAAGACGAGTATTATATTGCCGACCTTCTGGGAATGGAGGTTTACCTGGAAGATGGAAGCCGTTTCGGCACCTTGAAAGATGTGATGGAAACAGGCGCCAATGACGTATATATTGTTACAAGACCCGGCGGTGAGGAAGTGCTGCTTCCCGCCATCCACGAATGTATTCGGGAGATCTGCCCGGAAGAGAACCGCATGACTGTGCATCTGATGAAAGGGCTTTTATAAATGAATTTTCATGTAATGACGCTGTTCCCCGAGATGATTCTTCAGGGAATGAACACCAGTATTATCGGGCGTGCCATGGCAAAAGGACTTTTGACCATTGAAGCAGTGAATATCCGGGATTTTGCCTTTAATAAGCATCAGAAGGTAGATGATTATCCCTATGGGGGCGGAGCAGGTATGCTGATGCAGGCGGAGCCGGTATATCTGGCTTACGAATCCATTGTTCAGCGTATAGGAAAGAAACCCCGTGTGGTATTTCTGACTCCTCAGGGGCAGGTATTTCATCAGAAGATGGCAAAGGAGCTGGCCAGGGAGGAGGACCTGGTATTCCTCTGCGGTCATTATGAGGGGATCGACGAGAGAGTACTGGAGGAGATCGTAACAGACCCGGTGTCCATCGGAGATTATGTCCTGACAGGAGGAGAGCTTCCTGCCATGGTCATGATGGATTCCATTTCCAGAATGGTTCCCGGAGTTCTCAGCAATCAGGAATCCGGCGAGACGGAATCTTTTGCCGGAAGCCTGCTGGAATATCCTCAGTACAGCCGCCCGGAGGAATGGCATGGCAAAAAAGTCCCGGAGGTTCTGTTGTCCGGACATCACGCAAATATCGAAAAGTGGCGGAGAGAACAATCCATATACAGGACTGCGCTCTGGCGTCCTGACCTGTTAAAACATGCGGATCTTTCCAATAAAGAATGGAACACGG
>CAMBYR010000020.1 GCA_945872375.1 uncultured Blautia sp.
AAGTTTTTTTCAAGTCGTTTTTGTGATCTGTTGTTTTCAACAACTCGTTTACTTTATCATAAACCGTGTCATCTGTCAACAACTTTTTTAAATTTCTTTTTATAATCTAAAAAGAAAAATCCGCTCCTCTTCGAAGCGGATTTCATTTTATCACCTTGCGCTTTTTTCGTCAAGCACTTTTTTTATTTTCCATAAAAAATATTCATGAATACATCTATGAAAATATCCTTCTCATATAAAAAACTCAAAACACTGTCTTTTTCTACCAGTGCAAGACACTGGCGCCCTACTTCCGTATTACAGAATATCGTTATAACCAGAAGAGCGATCCACACAAACAGAAGCCCCTTTGCCAGTCCCACCGCACATCCGGCCAGACGATTGATTCCATTCAGCACCGGAAGGCGTGCAATGATATCCAGTGCATATGTGACCATCCTGATCAGCAGCGTAGCAAGAACAAAAGACAGCAGGAAAGATACACCATTTGTCACAGCCACTGCCAGATAATCCGCCACATATTCTGCAAATGTATTTGCGGTAAGATAACGATATACCTCTATATTATTATTGTTTTCCAGACCGGAAGTCATAAATTCCGGCAGTCCCAGCGCATCGATAAGTTCCGACTGCTCATGACTGCCCGGTGCCGTATTCCCCCCCAGTTTTTCCTGTACGTATTCCTCTGCACCCTCTCTGACGGTTTCATATAACGGTGTATTTTCTTTCAGGAACTGGTTTACATAGGGATTGATCAGCCACACGACCGCAATCGCCAGTGCAATAAACACCGCAGAAACGATTTCCTTCACAAAACCTCTGCGGAATCCAAACCATCCGAACAGCAGAATCACACCCAAAACCACCAGCCCAGGTAATGTCCAACTCATATTTTCCTCCTAGACAAATTTGATGACGCTTACTCCGCTGTCCAGAACAAGCACGTATTTATTCCAGCCAATTTTAAAGAGATCATTGACTGTTCCATTGAGCGTACCGCTGTATTTTTCATTCCCTTTGCCATCGAATACCGTAACCTGAGAACTGTTATACATCATGATATTGCCGCCGCTCATACGTACTGTTGTATATGGAATATTGAAATCTTCCCGGAATTTCAATTTTCCATCTGCAGAATAGGCTTCCATCGTGTAAAGATATTCTTCTCCGTCATTTTTGAAAACAAGACCTATGGTATTTTCATCATAAAACGTGCTGACAATTTCCTTATCCACCTGGACTGTTTTCACCTCTTCCGGAATCTGTTTTCCCCGATAGATGGTGAAGCCATCGTCACGAATGGCAACAGACGTATTTCCTCCAAGATACTGAACCTGCGGAACTACCACGCCCTCATAGGTATAGCCGCTTACAATGCGGTCATCTTCGTTCTGCCCCACATCACCGAAGTTATAAAATGCCACATAACTGGTGGTTTCACTGCCGTCTACGAACTGGTAAGCAACCATCATGATCACGCCATTCGGAGAAATTGTCACATCCAAAGGAAATCCGGGATCATCTATTTTTGTCTGATTTTCGGCAATAAGGCTTCCATCCGATGCATAGAAATTGATCCACGTTGCGTCTCCTCCGTCCATAATCACAGCCACAAGACCATTTCCGGAAATTCGCGCCTTGATAATATTATAAGAAGTTGTAATGCTTCCCAGTGATCCGTTCTTGTCATAGATTTCTATGGAAGTTCCATCTTTATCCGCGATCACAGCCATAGCATCATTGACATCCGCTACCGGATTCTGCATTTCATAGATATCACTCCAGACCGTTTCCAGCTTTTTATCGACAAGTGAAGCGCCATCCGGGCTGTAACGGAGAATCTTTCCATCCATCTCCACATACTTCGTGGATACAATGTCCTCCTGTTCACTGATCTCCAGGATCCGATAATCATTATAAGTTCTCTTTTCGATAAAAAGATACAGGGCCAGTATAACAAGGATCACAATGGATGAGATCGTCAGGATTCGCTGCAGCCGCTCTCTATTCCGCCGCGAAAGATGCCCCAGATGCACAGATGCCCGGCTGCCCGTGTTCTTTCCCTCCAGTCGTGCTTTTTCGGCAAGCAATTTCCGGCGTCTCAGCTTTTTTCGTAATTTTCTAAAAAAATCTGCCATTTTTCAACCTTACCTTATGTATTTTTTTCGTAACTGTTCAGTACCTTCACAGTTACGAGCAAAAATCCATTTAAAATCGCCTGGGGCGATGGGATTTTTGCTTGAAGCGTGTTACTGAGAACACAGTGAACAGCAACCCTATTATAACACACTTTTCTATGGTAATACAATTATTTGTCCCGGATAAATGATTTCTTCTCTGGTAAGTCCATTCATCCTGCAGATTTCATCTATCACGCCAATGTCTCCATAATGTTCAAGGCTGATCTGGTAAAGCGTATCTCCGGGGCGAATCACATAGGACTGTCCCATAGTCCCGGAGACAGTTTCTTCGGCAGAAGACGCATCCCCCGAGACCGGCTGCTCTGTCAGATCCGCAGCAGCTCCATCCTGGATCTCTGTTTGGTTTTGTTCCGGAATATTCTGTGAAACCTCGTTTTCTTCTGACTGCTGCGCCAGTTCTTCTTTTCTCTTTCCTTTGCGGATATCCGCTTCCTCAGGATATAGCTCTGCCTCTGTATTTTCACCGGATGTCCCTGCCGTCCCGCCGGAGCCGACCGTCAGGTCTTCCTGTTCCGTCTGCTCCTTTACCTCTGGCGTCACAGACGGTACCGCTGTCGGTTCCGGCACTTCTGTCACGGTTTTTTTCAGCTTCAGTTCATCCTGCAGTTTTTTTAAGGTTTCTTCTGCTTCTTCCGGACTGGTCTCCTGTTTCTGCTCCGTTTCCTCCAGACCGTTTTCCTGTGCCTGTTCTGATTTTTCCGGACGAACCTCCTGTTCTGTTTCATCCAGCACTGCAGACGCCGTCTGAATCTGCTCTTCTGAGCCGTAGCTTTCCTGATATGTCCTGTAAAAATTCACCCCTGCCGCAAGAACCGCCACAGCCAGACAGGCAGTAGCTGCATAAGAAAATGCCGATGTTCTTTCTGCCGGTTCTTCCGGTTTCTTTTTTCGCTCCGCCCTTCTTCGCTTTCCTTTTGAACTGATCACCTTTCGAAAAGCCTTCACCGCTTCATCCGGAACCTCTTCTGTCTGCTCTCCGGAAAAATCATGGTTTTTATCAATCATATACGTCTGCATCTGAGGATTTTTTTCGTAAAACAGATAATACCCCGGCTGCCGTATCAGAAATCCATTTTCGTACCGAAAAAAAGCATCCTCCCTCTCTGCCGGATCCATAAGCATCAGTACCTTTTCTCCTCCGCCAAAGTATTTCAGATGCGCCTTTTGAAAAACCTCTGTCATTTCCAGCGGAAGTTCCGGTCTTGCAAAAAACCAGCCCACGATCTCCTGTCCGGAAAAATACAGTTCCTGCTCATCATGAATTTTTTTCCATTCCTCTTCTGACAAGCTGATGTGTTCCGCTGCCGCCTCCGCCTGTTCCACTGCAAGCGCTCCCCGCACAAAAACATATGTGACACCTGCACGCCATCCGCTGTCACCGGTAAGCACAGCCAGCTTTCCGCGCCCATTTTCTCCACATTCCTCCGCTCCGGCCAGGCGGATCAGAAACGTATATACGTAATCTTCCACATAAATCCTGTAATTCCCTCCGGAAAGTCCGATCTGCCGTATATTTCGCGGAAGGGAAAACATCCCCTCATTTTCTTCTTCCTTCTTTTCTTCCTTATAAATAACCTCTATCATGTTCAATCACCCCTTCGGCTATCAGCATAGCATATGATAAATGCGGATTTTGACGGAACAGAAGAGGCTTTTCCAAGAATTTAGCGACAGATTTTGCATCTGCATAAACCGGAACGTTTTTGGATATGATGAAACAAAGCCCCGTTTTCATTGGGGGCTGAAAATGACAGACTAAACGAACATGCCTGCCTGCTCATACAGGTTAGCCCGTCCAATATCCATGTGTCTGCGCATGCAGGCATGCTGCATCACATGGCTGCTGTCCGGGACTTTTATGGTAAATGACGTTTTGCGAGGACCGCTTATGACTTTTTTTATTGATACCAGCAAAAAAGATTCCTCAGAAGAAATTTCTTTTCTTCTGAAAAAATGCATTCTCCATCACAAAAAGGCCTGGAACGAACTTGTATTTCTCTGCATTGGCAGTGACCGGATCACCGGAGACTGCCTGGGGCCTTATATCGGAAACAGCCTAACCCCCTACGCCGGCGGACAGATTCATGTGTACGGAACGCTGAATCATCCTGTCCATGCCCTGAACCTGACTAAAGTCATTGCCCATATCCAGAACCGCCATCCTTCTGCACTGGTGATCGCTATCGATGCCTGTCTGGGACAAAAAAAACACCTGGGTTACGTGACCATCGGAAATGGTTCACTTCACCCAGGTGCCGGAGTACGTAAAGAACTGCCTCCAGTGGGAGATATTTATATTACGGGAATTGTGAACATCGGCGGAATGCTGGAACAGTTTACGCTCCAGACCACACGGCTCTCCACTGTGATATCCCTTGGAGACACCATTGCGCAGGGAATCGTTCGTCTGATTCCCTCAGAAGGAATTATACAAACGCTTTGATCTGTTTGTAAATGCCCTCTGCGTCAAGTCCGTATTTTTCCAGAAGAGCCACAGCCGGGCCGGATTCGCCAAATACATCATTGACACCGATTCTCTTTACAGGAACCGGACATTTTTCAGCCAGGCATTCGCAGACTGCTCCGCCAAGGCCGCCGATGATCGAATGTTCTTCTACAGTAACAACTTTTCCGGTTTCCTTTGCTGCTGCTACGATCAGATCCTCATCCAGAGGTTTAATGGTATGAATATTGATTACTTTTGCATCAATTCCATCTGCAGCAAGCTTTTCTGCTGCTTCCAGGGATGCAGCAACACAAAGGCCGTTTGCAACGATCGTCAGATCCTTGCCTTCTCTCAGAACAATACCTTTGCCAAGCTCGAATTTATAATCCGGTCTGTCGTTGATTACCGGAGCAGCCAGACGACCAAATCTCATGTAAACCGGTCCTTTATGCTCATAAGCAGCTTCCACAAGCGCTTTTGCTTCAATATCATCAGCCGGGCATGCAACAACCATTCCCGGAATACTTCTCATCAGAGCGAAGTCTTCACAGCACTGATGGGTCGCGCCGTCTTCTCCTACGGAGATACCGCCATGAGTTGCGCCGATCTTTACATTCAGCTTCGGATATCCAACAGAGTTGCGTACCTGCTCAAATGCACGTCCTGCTGCAAACATTGCAAAAGTACTTACAAACGGAACCTTGCCTGTAGTTGCCAGGCCGGCACCGATTCCTACCATATTACATTCTGCGATACCACAGTCGATGTGGCGTTCAGGGAACTCTTTTTTGAAAATTCCTGTCTGGGTAGCTGCAGCAAGGTCAGCATCCAGAACAACAACATCTTCATGTTTTCTGCCCAGTTCTGTAAGGGCATTGCCATAGCTGGCTCTTGTAGCGATTTTCTTTACTTCTGACATAATGCTTCACCTACCTTTTCCAGATCTTCCATTGCCTGTGCATACTGCTCATCATTCGGAGCTTTTCCATGCCATCCGGCCTGATTTTCCATGAAGGAAACACCTTTTCCTTTTACAGTCTTCATAACGATTGCCACAGGCATATCTTTTACAGCTCTGGCCTCATCAAAAGCAGCACGAAGCTGATTCATGTCATTACCGTCAGCCACATTGATCACATGGAAATTGAATGCTTCAAATTTCTTGTCAATGGGGTACGGAGAACATACTTCATCAATCGGTCCATCGATCTGAAGTCCATTGTTGTCAACGATTACCACAAGATTGTCAAGCTTTCTGAAACCTGCGAACATAGCAGCTTCCCATACCTGGCCTTCCTGGATCTCGCCATCTCCCAGAAGAGTATATACTCTGTAGGAATCACCGCTCAGTTTTGCAGAGAGCGCCATACCTACTGCTGCAGAAATTCCCTGTCCCAGAGAACCGCTGGACATATCAACGCCCGGAATATGTTTCATATCCGGATGGCCCTGCAGATAGGAGCCGAGATGACGGAGAGTTTTCAGATCCTCTACCGGGAAATAACCTCTGTTCGCCAGAACAGAATAAAGACCCGGAGCAGTATGTCCTTTAGAAAGAACGAAACGGTCACGATCCGGTTTCTGAGGATTTTTCGGATCAACATTCATCTCCTCAAAATAGAGATAGGTAAACAGGTCAGCAGCGGATAAAGATCCACCCGGATGTCCGGCCTTTGCTGCATGAACTGCAGTTACGATGCCCTTGCGGACTTCGTTTGC
Organism: uncultured Blautia sp.; assembly: GCA_945872375.1. Classification (GTDB taxonomy): domain Bacteria; phylum Bacillota; class Clostridia; order Lachnospirales; family Lachnospiraceae; genus Blautia_A. The sequence goes on from CAMBYR010000020.1 coordinate 6,367, forward strand.
AATTTTCTGAAGCTCTAAATTTTCCATGTCTGTTTGTCTCCTTTATTGTTTTACAACTTTCCTTTTGACTCAGATTCGTCAAATATATTATTCACCGAATACTGCGATATAGTCTTTCTGGAATTTTTCAATTCCTGCATCTGTCAGCGGATGATGAAGCATCTGCTCCAGAACCTTGTACGGAACAGTAGCAATATCTGCACCTGCAAGAGCACATTCTGTAACGTGTACAGGATGACGAACACTTGCTGCGATAATTTCGGTTTTGATATCTGCAACTGCAAACATTTCAGCGATCTGGCGGATCAACGGAAGTCCGTCTGTAGAGATATCATCCAGTCTGCCCAGGAACGGAGATACATATGTAGCACCTGCTCTTGCTGCAAGAAGAGCCTGGTTTGCAGTAAAGATCAGGGTAACGTTTGTTTTGATTCCTTCTGCTGAAAGAACCTTCACTGCCTTCAGACCTTCTCCGGTCATCGGGATTTTAACAACCATATTCGGATGAATTGCTGCAATCTCACGGCCTTCTGCGATCATTCCTTCAGCATCAGTCGTAGTTGCTTTTACCTCACCGCTGATCGGTCCGTCAACGATTGTTGTGATCTCGCGGATAACTTCGTTAAAATCTCTTCCTTCTTTTGCGATCAGGGACGGGTTGGTGGTAACACCACAGATAATTCCCATGTCATTTGCTGCTTTGATGTCTTCCACCTTGGCTGTGTCGATAAAAAATTTCATTTCTATTTCCTCCTTGATTTTTCATCTTTTTTCCGGTTCGTTCGGCTTCTGGAAGGCCGGAATTCCCTTCGTTTTTCTGATGATTTTATTATACCAAAAACTTCTGTAAGGTCAAGAACCCCCTGTTTTTATTAGTAAATATTTTGTTGATAATTTCATTTTTTATTAATTCTTTTTTGCTCTTTTTCAGCTTGACACATAAAAAAAGGCGCTCAACCATTTGTTTTGTTGTGGTTCAACGCCGATGGTCTAAATATTATTAATAATATTTTTCCATACCATATTTATTTAATTTTGTTTTTTCCGTCACCGGCCCTGGAAGTCCCCGTATTTCCTGCTGTTCTGGCATAGGCTGTTGTCCTGCGGACGATCAGCTTCGGCGAGTACTCAATATTAAACAGACTCGTAGGACGAAGGCCTCCATAAAACTGATCATTCATATTGATTTTACGAATGATAATATCACAGGCATCCCGGCCTTTCAGAGCTACAAAATGATCGATGGTTGTCAGGGAAATCCTGCGGATGCTGGAATAAAAGATATTATCACATCCGATCACCGACACATCTCTGGGTACATGGATTCTGGACGCCTGCAGCGCATCCAGCGCACCATACGCCATCATATCATTCTGACCGGCAATTGCCGTAAAATCCAGGCCCTCCTCCAGAAGCTCCATGGTAAGCTGATAGCCCATGGCATACTCCGAATCCGTTCTGGGGCTTCTCCGGTCCACCGCTTCATCAGCCGCGCGGATCAGCACATGGCCCTTCAGGCCCTCACGCTCAAATTCCCTGACAAAGCCCTCGATGCGTCTGGACCGCTGCCACTGTCTTCTGGTAAGCGGCGGCGTAATAAATGCCACATCACGATGTCCCAGGTCAAGAAGATGGCGGGCCATCAGGCGGCCAACCTCTGTATTATCCTGATTGATGGCATCTACTGTGGTTGTTTTCTCTTTGTTGCTGATAATAACCAACGGAATCTCTCCTGCAAGCTCTTCTACCATTTCCTGAAAATCCGGATTGGGATTGCTTGCATAAATAATTCCCTGGGGACGGACCACCTTCATCATCCGCAGATAACGTTCTTCCAGATGAGCATCCCTCTGGGTATTGCAGATAAACACCCCGTAGCCCTGTTCATTTGCCACAGACTCGATTCCTTCCAGAAGAAGGACGTAGTAGGGGCTTGTAATCGTCGGGCAAAATACGACGATCAGTTTTTCTTTTTTGCTCTCCTTTTTGCTTCTGTTCCGGGGAAGCTGATAATCTAGTTCTCTGGCAGCCTCTTCCACACGGGCAATGGTTTCTCTGGAAAATGAAACATTGTATTTCTTATTCAGCACCATAGATACCGTTGCCTGGGAAACTCCGGCACGTTTTGCCACGTCCGACGACGTTGCTTTCTTTTTTGTCACTTCAGTTCCACCCTGCCCTCTAACGCACGCAGCAGCGTTACTTCATCAATATATTCCAGATCTCCGCCTACAGGCACGCCGCTGGCGATCCTGCTTACCCGGATTCCGGTAGGTTTGATCAATTTACTGATATACATGGCAGTGGTCTCTCCCTCCAGGCTGGAATTGGTCGCAATGATCACTTCTTTCACATCCTGTTTCTGAAGCCTCTGCATCAGCTCCTTCAGACGAATATCGTCCGGTCCCACTCCAAGCATAGGCGAAATAGCCCCATGAAGCACATGGTATACCCCTTCATATCTGCCTGTTTTTTCATAGGCTGCCAGGTCGCGCGTATTTTCCACGACCATGATCGTTCCTGCGTCTCTGTTGGGATTGCTGCAGATCGGACACATGTCGCTGTCTGTAAGAGTAAAACAGTTTTTGCAGTACCTCACATTTTCTCTGGCATTGGTTATGGCCCCGGTAAGCTGCTGCACCTGTTCCACCGGCATATTCATAATATGAAACGCAAGCCTCTGGGCAGATTTTGCACCGATTCCCGGTAAATGGGAAAGCTGCTCGATCAGTTTATTGATATGTGTACTATAATATTCCATCTCAGAATGGGAATCCTCCGCCCATGCCGCCAAGGCCGCCTGCCAGTTTGGACATGACTGCCGCAGATTCTGTTTCCACCTGACGCAGTGCTTCATTGGTAGCTGCAACGATCAGGTCCTCCAGCATTTCGATATCATCCGGATCCACAACCTCTTCTGCGAGTTTGACACGAACTACTTCACGTTTTCCGCTGATGGTCACCTCCACTGCACCGCCTCCGGCTGCTGCCGTAAATTCTTTTTCCTCAAGAGCTTTCTGGTTTTCTTCCATCTGACGCTGCATTTTCTGTGCCTGCTTCATTAAATTGTTCATATTTCCAGGCATTCCCATTCCCGGAAATCCGCCACGTTTTGCCATGATATTTCCTCCTTATTATCCAAACAGCTTTTATTTTATTCCATTTCTTCAGGATCCTCTTCCACTACCACATCCATATGAATGTTCTCGCGGATCGCCTGATCCACCGTTATCTGTGTGAGATTTGACTGCTGATGCTGATTGGCTACCAGCATCCTGATTTCCACGCTTTTCCCTGTCTGCGCCGCAATAATTTCCTGCAGCTCCCCGACTGCATCCGGATTATCCACATAGCTTTGTCCCAGGAAATCCTGGAATTCCACAAAGAGCACCGGTTCTCCTGTTTCTCCATTGTATTTCGGTATAGAGCGCTGAAGCATCTGTTTAAAAATTCCGCTGGTCTGGTTTACGATCACCTTCCAGCCCGCCACGATCTTCTGAAGATCCTCAGGGGCCGCCTTCTGAGGCTTCGGCTCCGGCTCTGCCGGCATCTCTCCTGATTTACCGCGAGACTCTCCCTGCTGTACGATCACCTGCTGCACAGGGCGTTCCTCCATCTGCTGTTCCAGCACCCGGATCCTGTCAAGAACGGATCCAAGGTCTGTCTCCATCGCCGGACGGCACAGCTTGATCAGCGCGATTTCCACTAATACTCTCTTTTGAGCCGCATACCGGATCTGGTTGGACAAATCAGAAAAAATTCGGATATACCGCATCAGGGTTTCCACATCCACCATTTCGCTTTCTTCTCTGAGAAGCTTCAGATTTTCCGAGGAAACATCGATGGCCTCCTCCGGATTTTCCGAGGTTTTTACAAGAAGAAGATTCCGCATATACCAGGTAAAGTCTCCGACAAACTGTCCAAGCTCCCTGCCTCCCGTGATCAGCTCCTCCAGCACGCGGATCGCTCCCGTCACATTCCCGTTCAACACCTTTCGAAGAAGCCGGCTGAACACTTCCGTATCCACGGCGCCCAGCACGTCCAGCACTTTATCATATGTCAGCGTCTCCCCCAGATAAAAGGCAATGCACTGATCCAGAAGACTCAGAGCGTCTCGCATGGAACCGTCACCCGCCTTCGCCACATAGCGCACTGCTTTTTCTTCCGCTTCCACGCCTTCTATTTGCAAAAGCTCATGGAGACGATCTGCAATGGTATCAATGGTGATCCTGTGAAAATCATATCTCTGACATCTGGAAAGAATGGTAATGGGAATCTTGTGTGCTTCCGTGGTGGCAAGGATAAAGATCACATAAGAGGGCGGTTCCTCCAGTGTCTTCAGCAGGGCATTAAACGCTCCTGTAGAAAGCATATGGACCTCATCAATAATGTAGACCTTGTAGTTTCCTTCTGTGGGGCGGTACGAAACCTCCTCACGGATCTCCCTGATATTATCCACACCATTGTTCGATGCCGCATCAATTTCAATCACATTCATGGAAGTTCCGGCCTGTATGGCCCTGCACATTTCACATTCATTGCATGGACTTCCGTTTCTGGGATTCTGACAGTTTACCGCCTTTGCCAGAATCTTTGCCACGGTTGTTTTTCCGGTACCACGTGTTCCGCAAAACAGATATGCATGACCGATACGATTCGCCTTAATCTGATTGGTCAGAGTTGTCACGATATGATCCTGCCCCTTAACATCCGAAAAATTGTCGGGCCGGAATTTCCGATATAAGGCTGTATAGCTCATGGACATTCTCCTCTCATGATACAGGTTTTCTGTTCGCTAAACCGCCGCAGGAAAAGATCCCGCGGCGGAATAATGTCATTCTATCTGATTTTGCGAAAAAAATCAATCACCAAAGCTGATACCGATCTGTTTTGCAGCTTTTACGGTCTGATCTTTCGGAGAAACCATCTTCAGCTTGCCAGCGCACTCTGCAAGCGGTACTCTCTTGATCTTTCCATTTACGATACCGATCATAATGCCGTATTCCTCATCCAGGATCGCTTCTGCTGCTCCTGCACCAATTCTGGTGGATAGTACACGGTCGTATGCGCAGGGCTCGCCGCCTCGCTGGGTATGTCCCGGAACCGTTACGCGTACTTCACTTCCTGTCTCTTTGAAGATCTGATCTGCGATCTCATAGGAAACAGACGGGTATTTCTTTGCACGTTCTTCCAGTTTTTCTTTGTATTTTTTCTTTGAAAGCTTTGCATCTTCTTTGGAAATAGCGCCTTCTGCAACAGCAAGGATCGTAAATCTCTTTCCTGCTTTATTACGTTTTCTGATCGCCTCTCCAACCTTCTTGATGTCATAAGGAATCTCCGGAATCAGGATGATATCCGCGCCGCCTGCCAGACCTGCATGAAGGGTCAGACTTCCGACCTTATGTCCCATGATTTCTACAATAAATACACGACCGTGTGATGCTGCTGTGGTATGAATGCAGTCAATGGCATTTGTGGCAATATTTACGGCACTCTGGAATCCAAAAGTCATGTCTGTTCCAAAGATATCGTTGTCAATCGTCTTCGGAAGATGAATGATGTTCAAGCCTTCCTCTCTCAGAAGATTGGCTGTTTTCTGGGTTCCGTTTCCTCCCAGGATTACCAGGCAGTCCAGGCAGAGCTTATAGTAAGTCTGCTTCATGGCTTCCACCTTGTCCAGTCCCTTTTCATCCGGCACACGCATTAATTTGAACGGCTGTCTGGATGTTCCCAGAATCGTTCCGCCCTGAGTAAGGATTCCGGAAAAGTCCCTGGAAGTAAGCATACGGTATTTTCCGTAGATCAAACCTTTGTATCCATCATCGAAGCCGTATACTTCCAGCTCTTCTATGGAGTTGGATAATCCCTTTACCACGCCTCGCATTGTAGCATTGAGAGCCTGGCAGTCACCGCCGCTTGTTAATAAACCAATTCTTTTGATCATAGTATTGCACCCCGCTTTTCGTGTAATGAATGTAAGTAGAATAAAGAAATCGGGTAACTGTCCATCAGCCGCTGTCCCGCACTGAACAGTTACGATATCTGATTACTTTATTATATAATAGGATGCCCTTTTCCCGCAATAGAAAATGTAAAATCTAAACGGAAGAAAAAAGGAACCGATATCAAAAGATACCGGTTCCTTTATCAGATAGTCGAAGCGACAGGATTTGAACCTGCGGCCTCTGCGTCCCGAACGCAGCGCTCTACCAAACTGAGCCACGCTTCGTCAACTGCAAGTGCTATTATATTAAGTTTTGGACGGTTTGTCAATACATAATTTTAAAAAAATTAAAATTTCTTGGAAAAGTCAAAAATTGTGTTTAGAAAGAACATTTGCAGCAAAACGGGAATACTTCCCGGTATCCGTCATATATTTTAGGGAACTTATCTGTCGGAGGGAAAAGCTTGGCGGGATATCAGCGCTTTGTGGCATATGTGTACGAGTATTTAAGAGGAAAAAAGGGCAGCAACTGCGGATTTGTGAAGGTGGAGGTCAGAGAGGAAACCTGCAGGCTGTCTGTTCAGCTTCAGTGTGAGGGGCTGGCGGGAGGAGCGGAATGCCGGATCTGGGGATTTGTCCGAAATGGAGGCCTCATGGATGGGATTTTGCTGGGAAGCTGCAGAACAAAAGAAGGAATTGTTTCCTGCGAAATTGAGACACATTCCGGAAATATGAATCACAGCGGAATTTCCCTGGGAAAAATGGGTGGTCTGGTGATGACCACAGAAAATGGAGCTTTTTTCGGAACAGAATGGGATGACAGCCCGATCCGGCCGGACAATTTCAGGGAAAAAAGCCTGAACAGGGAGACAGAAGACCAGGGGGAGGCTTCAGAAGAAGTGTTCCGTGAAGAAAACAGAGAATCGGAGGAAGGCAGGGAACAGCAGGAAGCATCTGTATCTGCCGAAGAAAAATCAGAAGAAAAACCGGAAGAAGAACCAAAAGAAGAACCAAAAAAACAAGAAGAAAAACCGCAAGAATCAGAAGAAAAAGAACCGGAACTGGTCAGCCAGTCCATCATCGAAAAGGAACCGGAAGAAAATCAGGAACCGGAGAAAACCGAAATGCCGATGGAAGCCGTGGTAAAGTCAGAAGAACGGACAACGGAATCTGAACAAACTCCGGGCGGGTCGGAATTTCTTCCGTTTAATGACGGAGACATATCGGAGTGCCGGCAGATCGAGCTGAAAGACCTGGTACATTTGAACTGCAGGGATCAGGGACTGCGCAGCAATCGATTTGTACAGCACGGCTATTATCAGTTCGGACATCTTCTCCTGGGGAAACGGCAGGATGGATCTTATATTCTGGGAGTCCCCGGTGCATACGAACAGCAGGAGCGTTTTATGGCAAACATGTTCGGGTTTGCCTGGTTCCGGGAAAGCCGGTTTATCCAGATTCCCGGAAGAAGGGGAGGCTATTGGTATCGGTTAATCCATACCCCGGATTTCCACTAAGGGAATGGTTTCCAGGAGAATCTCGCGAAAAGCATTCAGCTCTGACGCAGAATAGCTGCTGAATCCAGGCTGCAGGACATCTTCGGAGTCTCTGTATGCCTGGAGATAATACGCTTTGGCGCCTTTCAGCCACTGCCCGATTTTCCGGAAATCGTTTTCTGTATGAAGCTCCCGGACAACTGTGGTGCGAAATTCGTAATCCAGGGAACCGTTCATCAGAAAGGAAATGCTTTCCCGGATGGCTGTCAGATCAGGATGGGAAATTCCCGTGAGAATTTCATAATGCTCCGGGCTGGATTTAATATCCATGGCAGCCTTCTGGATCAGGCCTTTTTCTGCAAGTGATTTTAATACATCAGGCCGGGAACCATTGGTATCCAGTTTGATTTCATAACCAAGCTCCCGGATTTCCCGGAGAAAATCCGTCAGTTCCGGGTACAGTGTGGGTTCTCCTCCGGTGATACAGACGCCATCCAGAATCCCGCGGCGTTTTTTCAGAAAAGAAAGAATTTCTTCCTGAGAAAATTCCGGCTGCAAAGAGGAATGCAGAACGAGAGAACTGTTGTGACAGAAGGGACAGCGAAAGTTGCAGCCGCCGATAAAAATGGTGGCAGCTACCCTGCCGGGATAATCCAGCAGGGTCGTTTTATTTAAACCACATATTTTCATGACATACTCCTTTTTATTTTCCTGCAAAACGAAGCTTTCTTTTTGTCAGATAGATTTTACTTCCTCTGCATTGATTTTGCAAGGCGGATTCGATATAATAATACATCGGAAACCGGCAGGCGGAGAGCCTGAACATACGGATAAAAGAGGAGGTCTTTTTGGTGACGGAACAGGAACGGTTTATGAAAGAAGCCATCCGGCAGGCGAAAAAGGCACGTGCGCTGAATGAAGTTCCCATCGGCTGTGTCATTGTCTGTGACGGAAAAATCATTGCCAGAGGCTACAACAGAAGAAATACCGATAAAAACACGCTTTCCCATGCAGAGCTCAATGCCATTCGCCGTGCATCCCGGAAGCTTGGAGACTGGAGACTGGAAGGATGTACCATGTATGTGACGCTGGAACCGTGTCAGATGTGTGCAGGAGCCCTTGTACAGTCCAGGATCGATCATGTTGTCATCGGAAGTATGAACCCCAAGGCAGGCTGCGCAGGATCTGTGCTGAATCTTCTGGAGATGGACGGGTTCAATCATAAGGTTCTGGTGACCAGAGGAATCATGGAAGAGGAATGTTCCCAAATGCTGTCAGACTTTTTCCGGGAACTACGTGAACAGAAAAAAGCGTTAAAAGAGGCAAAAAAAAGTGATGCTGTTCTTCCATGACAGTATCACTTCATTTTTTAGAAAACGCACCGGACTACGCTGCCGGAAACGAATATTATTCTTTTACGCGCGCCGCACTTCGAAATGCACTCACAGACGTTACCTTTACAGTTAACTCAGCCCAGGCACCCTTACGGCACACAGGAGGTTCTGCTTAGTGCTGCTGCATTCCTGCCCTGACACGGTTCACGGATTCCTGTTGCGTAAGACCCAGACGTCAACGCCACTTATAAAGGGCAGCTCCACAAGGAACACCCCTCGGATTGGCATCACCCCTGCTGTAGCGGATTGCAGGTACAGGGCACCGCTATCTCCC
>CAMBYR010000021.1 GCA_945872375.1 uncultured Blautia sp.
GTATGCGGAGAATAAATACTGGCTGAAAGGCTCCGGTCTTCTGGATCAGATGTCATGCGCCGTAGGCGGAATCATCACCATTGATTTTGCTGATGCGGAGGAACCGGCACTGAGAAAGATCAACTGTAATTTTGACGATCTGGGACTGGATCTGGTGATCGTAAATACCGGTAAGGGTCATGCGGATTTAAGTGAGGAGTACTCGGCAATTCCCAATGAGATGAAGAGCGTGGCAGCTTATTTCGGCAAAAACGTTCTTGTAGAAACAGACGAACAGGAAGTGATCGCCCACGCAAAGGATATCCGCAGAAAATGCGGCGATCGTGCACTGCTTCGCGCATTCCATTTCTTTGAGGAAAGCAAACGTGTGGATAAACAGGTGGCAGCGCTTGAGAAAGGGGATAAAGCAGAATTTCTGAAAGAAATTACGGCTTCCGGAAACTCTTCCTGGAAATGGCTGCAGAACTGTTATCTGAATGAGACACCGGAAGAGCAGTCCATTACCTGTGCTCTGGCACTGACGGAGCTTTATCTGGACAGAATCGGAGACGGTGCCTGCCGTGTTCACGGAGGAGGCTTTGCAGGTGTGATCGCAGCATTCCTTCCTAAAGAGCATACAGCAGATTACTGCGCATACATCAACCGCGCCCTTGGAGAAGACTCTGCATTTGTGATGCATATCCGCAATCAGGGTGCCATTCATGTAGAATTATAAGCTGCTGTTCACAGAGTTGAATTTTATCAGAAAAACAGGTATAATCGGTACAGTTATAATAAAGAAATCATCAAAGGAGGATTTTATTATGGCAATTTTAGTTACAGGCGGAGCAGGATATATTGGAAGTCATACAGTTGTTGAACTTCAGAATGCGGGATATGAGGTTGTTGTTCTCGATAACTTAAGCAATTCCAGCGAAAAATCACTGGAGCGTGTGGAAAAGATCACAGGTAAACCGGTAAAATTTTATAAAGCGGATATTCTGGACAGAGAAGCGCTGAATGAAATTTTTGAAAAAGAGTCCATTGATTCCTGTATCCACTTCGCAGGTCTGAAGGCAGTGGGCGAGTCTGTTGCAAAACCCTGGGAATACTATGAAAATAATATTGCAGGTACGTTAACTCTGGTTGACGTAATGAGAAAGCATGGAGTGAAAAATATCATCTTTTCTTCTTCAGCAACGGTATACGGAGATCCGGCGATCATCCCGATCACGGAGGAATGCCCGAAAGGACAGTGCACCAATCCTTATGGATGGACAAAATCCATGCTGGAGCAGATCCTTACGGATATTCAGAAGGCAGATAATGAATGGAATGTGGTTCTTCTTCGTTACTTTAACCCGATCGGCGCGCACAAGAGCGGAACCATCGGTGAAAATCCGAACGGCATTCCAAACAACCTGATGCCGTATATCACACAGGTAGCAGTCGGAAAACTGAAAGAACTGGGTGTATTCGGAAATGATTATGACACTCCGGACGGAACCGGTGTGAGAGATTATATTCATGTTGTCGATCTGGCAAAGGGCCATGTAAAGGCTTTGAAAAAAATTGAAGACAATTCCGGACTGAACATTTATAATCTGGGAACAGGAAAAGGCTACAGTGTGCTGGATATCGTAAAGAACTTTGAAGCAGCAACGGGTGTGAAGATCCCGTATGTGATCAAAGACCGCAGACCCGGAGATATTGCCACCTGCTACTCTGATGCATCAAAAGCAAAGAGAGAACTTGGATGGGAAGCGGAATTCGGAATCAAAGAAATGTGTGCAGATTCCTGGAACTGGCAGTCTCATAATCCCAATGGTTACGAAGACTGATGCCTGTTTTTGGTAAAGCCCTGCTGATGCTGCTGTCTCTGTCGCTGACTCAGACGGCAGCTGCAGCAAATGTCCGGGAGAATCCGGATTTCTATCAGGCATTTCAGGTGGCAGCGATGAGGGAAGAAGGATATCCGGAAGAACTTCTCGATTTTATGGTGAAATATCCTCAGACAGCACAATATGTGCTGGAGTACCCTAAATACCGGGACGTACATGAACCGGTTGATATTTCGGGAGATGTGAAAGAGGGAGAGATTCCTCTTTTTCTTCAGTGGGATAAACGCTGGGGATATGAGCAGTACGGAACGAATCTGATGGGAATCAACGGATGCGGACCAACCTGTCTTTCCATGGTTTACTGCGGATTGACAGGCAAGACGGACTGGGATCCCTGGCGTGTGGCACAGATGGCAGAGGAAAAGGGCTTTTATGTCAATGGAATTGGAACGGCATGGTCGCTTATGAGTACAGGTGCCGGCGTTCTTGGCCTGAAGGCCAGCGGGCTTCCCAAAAATGCAGAGGCCCTGAAGAATGCTCTGGAGTCCGGGCAGCCGGTGATCTGTTCCATGAGTCCCGGAGATTTTACATATAAAGGTCATTTTATTGTGCTTACAGGGCTGAATGCCCGGGGAAAGGTACTGGTAAATGATCCGAACAGCCCGGAAAACAGCCGGAAAAAATGGGATCTGGATGTGCTTCTGAAGCAGATGAAAGGGGCATGGTCCTATCAGCTCGTGCAATAGAAAAAGTGTTTTTTGGAAAGCAGCTCCCGGCGGGCTGTTTTCTTTTTTCTTTCATTGACGAACGTCAGGGAAGTGTGTATGATATTTCTGGTAAATAACAGCGGGGTGATAAAATGGATTATCTATATGAGCCCGGAAAAAAGGGAATACGGATCACAAGAGTGTTTGGCCATGATTCCAGGGTAACGATTCCGGAGAAAATACAGGGACAGGCAGTGACCGAGCTGGGAGCCTATTTATTCTCTGATAAAATGGATGCATCAGATGCCCGCAGGCTCCTGGCAGAGGGCTGTCTCTTTCGGGAGAAGGCAATTTCCCCGGATGCACCAGCCATTGCCGGAGATCGTGTGGAGGAAGTGATCCTTCCGGAAACGCTGGAAAAGGTGGGCAGGTATGCCTTTTATAATTGTGGAAAACTGAGAAAAATATCATTTGGAAGCCTCCTTGAAGATTTGGGCGCAGGAGCACTGACCGGATGTCACAAAGTGGAGGAGCTGGCTGTTCATACACGGGAAAACGGACAGTCCTGTCTTCGGGATTTTCTGACAGAGCTTCCGGAAGAACTGATGGTAACACTTGTACGGGAAGACGCCTGCGGACGTTTCTGTTTCCCGGAATTTTTTGAAGAGGGTGTGGAAAATACACCTGCCAGAATCCTGGAAAATCATGTTCACGGAAGCGGGATCCGATACAGAAACTGCTTTCAGCACAGGGTTCTGAATATCAGAGAGTATGACGAATTGTTTGCATATGCGGTGGCCTGGGAAAATGAAAATGCAGTGATCTCACTTGCCTTAAACAGGATGCTGTATCCCATGGAACTCGGGGAAAAAGCAAAAAAGCGCTATCTGGAATATCTGGGTGAGCATATGGAAAAGGCCGTGCTGATTCTGGAAAAACAGCAGGAATATGGAGCACTGGGACGTATCCTGGAACAGCTTAGGCCGGGACAGGAAACGATAAGAAAGCTGCTGGAGACGGCAGAGAACCGCAGTGATATGGAAGCGGTCAGCGTACTGATGAATTATCAGCACAGATATGTGAAAAAGGGCAGAAAGGTGTTTGAGCTTTGAGAGAGGACAGAAGAAATCCGGTTCACGAGCTGCAGAAGCAGCAGGAAAAAAGAGAAGAAATCTGCAGGGATATTATGAAAAACTCCAGAAATGAACTGTATGCATCCATGCGCTTTCTGGATGTGGCGCTTTCCTCTTTACGGCTGGAGGAACGCTCGTCCGCGGGAACCTTCGGCACCGATGGAGAGACATTGTATTATAATGAAGACTGGCTGATCTCCGCGTTTCAAAACCATCGTGTGATCATCAACAGGCTGTATCTTCATGAGCTTCTGCACTGCCTGTTCTGTCATGTCTGGAATGGGAAAAAACGAAACAGGCGATTGTGGAATCTGGCATCCGACATTGTGGTGGAATCAGTGATCGATGACCTGTATCAGAAGGCAGTGTATCTTCGCCCAAAAAGCCGCAGGGTCGAATGCTATCACCTGCTAAAAGAATATAAAAAGGTCTTTGCAGCGGAGGCTGTTTATCATATACTGGAAAACACATCACTTCCTGCCGGAATGATCGGGGCGATGGAACAGGAATTCCGCCTGGATGATCACAGCTTCTGGGAGGATGGGCAGACCAGAAACGGCATGCCAAACAGGCAGAGGCAGTGGGAAGAGCTTCGCCGGAAAATGCAGACAGAAATGGAGCTTGTTTCAAAGGAGGCAGCCTCGGAAGCAGGAAGTCTTCTGGAGCAGCTTCAGGTGGAAAACAGAGAGAGATATGATTACAAAGCATTCTTAAGAAAATTTTCCGTTCTGAAGGAGGAAATGCAGACAGATGCCGACTCCTTTGACTATATCTTTTATCATTACGGAATGGAAACCTATGGGAATATGCCTCTGATTGAGCCGCTGGAAACAAAGGAAGTGAAAAAAATCCAGGATTTTGTCATTGTCATCGATACTTCCATGTCCTGTAAGGGAGATCTTGTGCGTCATTTTCTGGAGGAAACCTACAGTGTGCTGTCCGAATCGGAAAGCTTTTTTCGCAGGATCCATGTGCACCTGATCCAGTGTGATGACAGGATCCAGGAGGATCAGGTGATTCATGACAATCAGGAAATGGAAGCATATCTCAGGGATTTTACCATCAAAGGACAGGGCGGAACAGATTTCCGGCCGCCGTTTTTGTATGTGGAAAAGCTCCGGCAGATGGGAGCCTTTACCAACTTGCGGGGGCTTTTGTATTTTACGGATGGATACGGTATTTTTCCGGTAAAGATGCCGCCTTACGATACGGCATTTGTGTTTATGAAGGATGATTACCGGGATGTGGATGTTCCGCCATGGGCGATGAAGCTGATTCTGGATCCGGAGGAATTTCAGGGCAAAGCAAGGCCCGTGGAAGGATAAAAAGGAGAAACTATGAACATTAAACAGGCAAAACAGGAAATCAAAGATACGGTGGAAGCGTATCTTCTGAAAGACGAATTTGGAGAATACAGGATTCCCAGAGTCCGCCAGAGGCCGGTCCTGCTTCTGGGAGCACCGGGAATTGGAAAAACACAGATTATGGAACAGGCAGCCAGAGAATGCCATGTGGCACTGGTGGCCTATACGATCACCCATCATACACGACAGAGTGCCATTGGCCTGCCGTATATTTCCCATGAAACGTTTGGAGGAAAGGAATGTGCGGTTACAGAATATACCATGAGCGAGATCGTGGCAAGTATTTATCATAAGATGGAGGAAACAGGGCTTTCCGAGGGAATCCTTTTTATTGACGAGATCAACTGTGTATCAGAGACACTGGCACCTGCCATGCTTCAGTTCCTGCAGTATAAGACCTTTGGCAATCATGAGATTCCTAAAGGATGGGTCATTGTTGCCGCCGGGAATCCGCCGGAATACAATAAATCTGTCCGGGAATTTGACGTGGTGACCATGGATCGTGTAAAGAAAATCACAGTGGAACCGGATTTTCAGGTATGGAAAGAATATGCTTATCAGGAAAATATCCATCCTTCTGTTTTGTCTTATTTAAGTCTCAGGACAGCATTTTTTTATGCGATGGAGACAACGGTAGACGGCCGCGTATTTGCCACGCCAAGAGGCTGGGAAGACCTTTCTGTGATGATCTCGATATATGAAAAAATGGAGAAGCCGGTAACGGCAGAGCTGGTGATCCAGTATCTTCAGCACCCGAAAATTGCCAGGGATTTTGCAGGATATTATGAGCTTTACCGGAAATATGAGGCAGATTATCAGATCGATGAGATCCTTCAGGGAAAGAGCTTTGAAGGAATGGTGAAAAAGATTGCCCATGCTTCCTTTGACGAGAAAATGAGTGTGGTGAACCTTCTGTTTTCCGGTGTCAGCCAGGCTGTCAGAGAGGCTGTTTTGCAGGAGGAGATTCTTGAGAAAGTATATCATACATTAAAGCTTGTCAGGGAAGTGATCGAAGAAAGCGGGGATCCTCTGCTGACCGTTGAGCAGCATATGGAGCTACAGAAGGAAGAATGGCAGAGGAAGCGGGGAGCACAGATTCTGACCCATCGGGAGGATCGCTGCTGGAGAAAAACACTGGAACGTCTGGAAGCATACAAAAATGCTGCAGCTGCTGCGGAGGAAAAGGATGGAAGCACGGTGTTCGGCATTTTAAAGACTGCTTTTGAAAAAGACAGGGAAAGCTATGAGGAAGCCTTTTCTCATGGATCTTCCGTTCTGGAACATGCCTTTGATTTTATGGAGACCGTTTTTTTAAACAGTCAGGAGATGGTTGTATTTGTATCCAACCTGAATATGGATTTCTCCTGTATCCGTTTTCTTCAGGAATATGAATGCGAACGGTACTATCGGTATAACCGGGAAATGCTGTTTGAAGATGTGAGCAGTGAAATAAGGAAGAGAATTGAAGCATTGTGATGCGAAAAAAATCCGTTTTTTTCCTTTTGATTTTTCCTGGACAGAGGAGTAATATCTTTATACAGTCTTAATACAAAAACAGGTTTATTTACACGGACTTAATACAAGGTATGTGATAATTAAGGTGGTAAATGACGCTGTAAAATTACTTAAGAAAGATTTTGTGTGATGCCGCAGTATTTTAAACAGATTGATATAGGAGATCGGATTATGGAATTTCCGTTAAAAAAACATCATTTAACAACTTCACAGATTATTATCATCGGTTTTGCGCTGGTGATCCTGATCGGCAGTATGATCCTGATGCTGCCCATATCCTCCAGAGGAGAGGGAGGCACGTCCTTTTCGGATGCACTGTTTACGGCAACGTCCGCAGTATGTGTGACGGGTCTTGTGGTTCATGATACGGCTACCTACTGGTCCGGCTTCGGGCAGGCAGTCATTCTTGTGCTGATCCAGATCGGAGGAATGGGTGTTGTAACCGTTGCCGTATTTATAGCAATGGTATCCGGCCGAAAGATCGGCCTGATGCAGAGATCCACGATGCAGGAGGCCATCGCAGCTCCGCAGGTGGGCGGAATCGTGCGCCTTACCGGTTTTATCCTGAAGATGACCTTTCTGATCGAATGCATCGGCATGCTGCTGATGATGCCGGTATTTATCAGTCATTTCGGCGTGGGAAAGGGGATCTGGTATTCCGTGTTTCATTCCATCTCGGCGTTCTGTAATGCAGGATTTGACCTGATGGGAGTAAAAAGCAATTTCTCTTCCCTGACCTTCTTTGTGAGCCAGCCGGTCATCAACCTGACCATTATGCTGCTGATCATAATCGGAGGAATTGGATTCCTTACCTGGGATGATATCATAACAAAAAGACATCACATTAAAAAATACCGGATGCAGAGCAAAGTCATTCTGGTGACTTCGGCTGTGCTGATCGTTTTTCCGGCTGTGTATTTCTTTTTTGGAGAGCTGGCGGGTTATCCCATGGGAAAAAGAATACTCGCTTCGCTTTTTCAGGCGGTAACGCCCAGAACAGCAGGATTCAACACCGTAGACCTGACGCTGATGACAGGCGCCGGACAGGCCATTATCATTTTCCTGATGCTGATCGGCGGTTCCCCCGGCTCCACTGCCGGTGGTATGAAAACCACCACACTGGCGGTAATGCTGGCTTCAGCCAGATCCGTATTTCACAGGAAAAATCAGGCAGGCTTTTTTGGAAGAAGAATTTCGGAGGATGCGATACGCAATGCGGCGGCAATCCTTTTAATGTATCTGGTTCTGTTTCTGGCAGGAGGAATCATTATCAGCAGGGTGGAAGCGCTGCCCTTATCCGACTGTCTTTTTGAAACAGCATCAGCCATCGGTACCGTTGGATTGACACTGGGAATTACCACAAGTCTGGGGCAGGTGTCCAGAGCAATCCTGATCTTTCTGATGTACATGGGCCGTGTGGGAGGCCTGACGCTGATCTTTGCGGCGACTTCAACCACAAAGAGCTATACATCAAAACTGCCTCAGGAAAAAATAACCGTGGGATAAGGAGGTTCCTATGAAAACAATTTTAGTAGTTGGACTTGGAAGATTCGGAAGGCATATCTGCATGAAGCTGCAGGAGCTTGGCCATGAGGTAATGGCCATTGACAAGGAAGAGCATCGCGTGGACGCAGCCCTTCCCTATGTGACAAATGCACAGATTGGAAACAGCACCGATGAGGAATTTATGACCTCTCTTGGTGTGCGCAATTTTGACGTCTGTATTGTGGCGATCGGAGATAATTTCCAGAGCTCTCTGGAGACCACGTCCTTATTAAAAGAACTGGGAGCCAGACTGGTGGTATCCAGAGCTGCCAGGGATGTGCATGCAAAATTTCTGCTTCGAAACGGTGCCGATGAAGTGGTTTATCCGGAAAAACAGTTGGCTACATGGACAGCCATCCGGTACAGCTGCGATCATATTTTTGACTATATTGAAATTGACAAGGACTATGCAATTTTTGAAGTTTCCATTCCGGAATCCTGGGTCGGAAAAACGATTGCACAGATTGATGTCCGCCGGAAGCACAATATCAATATCATGGGAGTTAAGTCCGGCGAAAGAGTGGATATGAATATTCTGCCGGACAAGGTACTGTCCAGTGATGAGACCATGCTTGTTCTTGGCAAAATCAGGGATATCCAGAAATGTTTCCATATGTAAGCCTGCCGGTTTATGAGCGGGAAACATTCACGGCTCCCGGAGTTACTGTTCACTTCGTTCTCAGTAACGCGCTCCGCGATGCACAGAAATTATGCAATATGCATAATTTCGTGCGTTGACTGTCTCGGGATTTCCATGCATAAATGCATGGAAACACCTCGCGGGATATTACCTGTGAACAATAACTTCCCGGATTCTTATTTTCAGATGGCGGCAGAGGAGGTTTTGCTGGATGAATAAATTGGTAATACTGGTTGTGGAGGATGATCTTCCTGTACGAAATCTGATCACTACGACACTGCGTGCTCATGATTATCATTATCTCACAGCCCCTACAGGGGAAACGGCCATTCTGGAGGTGTCTTCCCACAATCCGGATGTGATCTTTCTGGATCTGGGACTTCCGGATATCGATGGCATTGAGATCATCCGGAAGATCCGGACCTGGTCCAATGTTCCGATCATCGTTATCAGTGCCAGAAGCGAGGATTCGGATAAGATCGAGGCGCTGGATGCGGGTGCGGATGATTATCTGACAAAACCGTTTTCTGTGGAAGAACTCCTTGCAAGGCTGCGTGTGACACAGAGGAGACTGGCTGCCATGCAGGCGGATGCGGCACCTCCCTCCGTGTTTGTGAACGGCATGCTGAAGGTGGATTATGCGGCCGGCTGTGCCTATCTTGGAGAAACGGAGCTTCATCTGACTCCCATCGAATACAGGCTGCTCTGTCTGCTTTCTCAGAATGTGGGCAAGGTTCTGACCCATACATACATTACGGAAAAAATATGGGGAAGCAGCTGGGATAATGATGTGGCATCCCTTCGGGTGTTTATGGCGACACTGCGGAAAAAAATCGAATCCCTGCCGGATTCGCCGCAGTATATTCAGACGCATATCGGCGTCGGCTACCGTATGATACGGGTATAAAAAGAAAAATCATGGGATTTCTCTTGACTTTTTCTTTTCAGATGTTAGAATAAATGTGCAAGTAAAGGGGTGCTGGCGGATGCCGGCTGAGATTGATACTATTCCGTATCGGACTCTCTGACCTGATCTGGGTAATTCCAGCGGAGGGAACTGCGCATCAGATAAAGTCGAAACAAGGCTTCTGCAGAACACCTCTGCGGAGGCCTTTTCTAATGTGAAAAGCCCTGCCCGCAGGAAAAAAAGTAGAAAGGATGAAGAAAAATGAATGCAAGTGTGGCAATTCAGGTACTTCCTGAAGCAAAAGATGATGAGGAACTGATCCGTGTGGTTGATGAGGTGATTGCCTATATCAAAAGCACAGGATACAACTGTTATGTGGGACCCTTTGAAACAGCCATTGAAGGCGATTACGATGCTCTGATGGACATTGTGAAAGAATGTCAGCACATCGCCATCCGTGCAGGTGCACCTTCCGTAGCCGCTTATATTAAGGTTACCTACCGTCCGGAAGGAGAAGTGCTTACGATTGAAAAGAAAGTTGCAAAGCATCACCAGGAGGATTAATACGATTGCGGCAATCGTTGTCATTCTGGTCGTCTGGCAGTGTGTTTCCGTCCTGGGAGTAGTGCCGAAGTATATGCTTCCTTCGCCGGTTCAGGTATTTCAGGCCTTTGTGGAGGATTTTCCCCTTCTGATGGAAAATTCCAGAGTCACCCTTCTGGAAGCTGCCATTGGCCTTGGATGTGGAGTGGCCTTTGGATTTACCATGGCTGTGCTGATGGACCGGTTTGAATTTCTTTATCAGGCCTTCTATCCGCTGGTCGTGCTGACACAGACCATCCCTACAGTTGCCATTGCGCCGCTTCTTGTTCTGTGGTTTGGTTACGAGATGCTGCCGAAGATCATTCTGATCGTGATCGCCACTTTCTTCCCTGTCACTGTTGGCGTGCTGGACGGATTTCGTTCCGCAGACAGAGATACCATGAACCTGCTGCGTTCCATGGGAGCCGGTAAGCTTCAGATTTTTCGCTACGTAAAGCTGCCGGGGGCCATGAGCCAGTTTTTTGCAAGTCTCCGGATTTCTGCGGCATATTCCGTGGTGGGAGCGGTGATTTCTGAATGGCTGGGAGGTTTTTCCGGACTTGGCGTGTATATGACCAGAGTAAAAAAAGCATTTGCCTTTGACAAAATGTTTGCCGTTATTTTCTTAATTTCCATTATCAGTCTGCTGCTGATGAAGCTGGTAGACGTGTTACAGAAAAAAAGTATGCCATGGGAGGATATCAAACATGAATAAAAAAGTATTGGCAGCAGGACTTGCTGCAGTAATGACCGTTTCCATGACAGGAGCAGTTCCTGTGATGGCAGAAGAAACAGAAAAAATCACCTTTGTTCTTGACTGGACGCCGAATACCAACCATACCGGACTGTATGCGGCACAGAGCCTTGGTTATTTTGAAGAACAGGGTCTGGAAGTTGAGATTGTTCAGCCGCCGGAAGACGGTGCGGATGCCCTGGTAGCATCAGGAAAGGCACAGTTTGGCGTTTCCTTCCAGGATACCATGGCACCTGGTGTGGAAGGAGACAATGCTCTTCCTACTACGGCAGTGGCAGCCCTGATCCAGCACAACACCTCCGGAATCGTTTCCCGTAAGGGCGAAGGAATGGATACGCCAAAGGGATTGGAAGGAAAGAAGTATGCAACCTGGGACAGCCCTGTGGAAAAAGCAATGATTCAGAATGTAATGGAAGAAGACGGCGGGGATTACGGTAAGGTGGAAATGATCCCAAGCACAGTAACGGACGAGGTATCCGCACTGCAGTCGGAATCCGTGGACGCGATCTGGATCTTCTACGGCTGGGCCGGTGTAAAGATGGAACTGGAAAATCTGGATGTGGATTATTTTGCATTTAAAGACATCAATCCGGTATTCGATTATTACACACCTGTGGTAATTGCAAACAATACATTCCTGGAAGAAGAACCGGAGACAGCAAAGAAATTCCTGACAGCTCTGAAAGAGGGATATGAATATGCCATTGAAAATCCGGAAGCGGCAGCAGAGATTCTCTGTGAAGCATCCCCGGAACTGGATCCGGAACTGGTAAAAGCCAGCCAGGAATATCTTTCCAAAGAGTACAAAGCAGAAGAAGAGCGCTGGGGCTACATAGCTCCGGAGCGTTGGAACGGATTCTATCAGTGGCTGAATGAAAATGGCCTTGTGGAAACGGAAATTCCGGAAAATACAGGATTTTCCAATGATTATCTGCCGGAATAAAAAAGAATGCATTCGGAGGTTACATGTCAGAATTAATTGTAAAAAATGTTCACAAATCCTATGACGGCAGGGAAATTATCCGCGGAATCAATCTGACTCTCCATGAGGGAGAACTGGTATGTCTCCTTGGGGTCAGCGGAGGCGGAAAAACCACGTTGTTCAATGTGATCTCCGGACTTACGGCTCCGGAACAGGGACAGGTTTTTCTGGACGGAGAGGAGATTACCGGAAAACCCGGAAAGATCAGCTACATGCTTCAAAAGGATCTTCTTCTTCCCTACAGGACGATCGAGGATAATGTGGCATTGCCGCTGATGATTCGGGGGATGAAAAAAAAGGATGCCAGAGCTCAGGTGGCCCCGTATTTTGCAGAATTCGGTCTGGAGGGAACGGAAAAAAAATACCCCAGGCAGCTTTCCGGCGGTATGCGTCAGAGAGCAGCGCTGATGCGAACCTACATGTTTTCCAGAAATGTGGCTCTTCTGGATGAACCGTTTTCTGCACTGGATACGATTACGAAAAGTGCCATGCATACCTGGTATCTGAACATCATGGAGCAGATTCACCTTTCTACGCTTTTTATTACACATGATATTGACGAGGCGATTCTGTTGTCTGACAGGATTTATCTCCTGACAGGGCAGCCGGGTGAAATTACCACAGAGATCATTATAAAAGAACCGAAACCCAGAAGAAAGGACTTTACTCTCAC
Source organism: uncultured Blautia sp. (assembly GCA_945872375.1). Lineage (GTDB taxonomy): Bacteria > Bacillota > Clostridia > Lachnospirales > Lachnospiraceae > Blautia_A. The sequence goes on from CAMBYR010000021.1 coordinate 12,623, forward strand.
AGAGGATTTTCTGCGATATAAGAGACAGATTCTGGAGAAGATCGGAGAATAAGTTTGTGCGCCAGGAGTGGTTTCCTGGCGCATTTCCGCATGAAAAAGGTACCACTTACAGGAGGTTAATGAATGGAACAGTATTTGCAGGAAATCAGCATCAGAGAAATGGAAGGAGTATCGCTGGGGCATGCCCAGGATGAGGAAGGAAAAACAGGTGTGACCGTGATTTATTTTCCAGGGGGAGCGCAGGCAGGATGCCAGATCAGCGGAGGAGGCCCGGCTTCCAGGGAGACCCCTCTGACAAGTCCCCTGACGGCAGACAACCCTCTGAATGCAGTGGTCTTATCGGGAGGAAGTGCCTATGGTCTGGCTGCTTCTGACGGAGTTATGCGCTGCCTGGAGGAGCATGGGATCGGTTATCAGACAGGCTTCGCTCTGGTACCGCTGGTGTGCCAGTCCTGTATTTTTGATCTTGGCTATGGAAAAAGCAGTGTGCGGCCCGACAGCACAATGGGGTATGAAGCGTGTGAAAATGCATTGAGGTTTTCCGATGACAGGATGGGAAATGTGGGAGCCGGAACCGGTGCCAGTGCCGGAAAACTGTTTGGCATGAGGCAGGCATCCAAAACGGGACTTGGAATTTATGCGGTCAAACTGGGAGAACTGAAGGTTGCAGCCATTGTGGCAGTCAATGCCTTTGGAGATATCTTTCATCCGGAAAACGGACAGAAGATTGCCGGTCTGATGGATCCGGAGAGAAAGAACTTTCTGAATCTGGAAGAACAGTTTATGCAGGTGATGTCGGCACCAAGGGATCTGTTTCAGTCCAATACCACCATAGGGTGTGTGGTGACTAACGCCGCATTTGACAAGGCAAAGCTGAATAAGATCGCTGCCATGGCAGGAAACGCCTATGCCCGCTGCATCAGTCCCGTGGGCACGATGGCTGACGGGGACAGTGTTTATGCATGCAGTACGGGCAGGGTGGTTTCTGATGTGAATCTTGTGGGAACATTAAGTGCCCGGGTGATGGAAAAGGCCATTCAAAATGCAGTGAAATATTCTGCTGTAGATGACGAGGAATATCTGAAAAACTGTCTGTAGAAGAGAGGTCTCTTATTCCACGAACCGAAGTCCGCTGCGGCACTCCATGGTGATCTTCCGGATCCGGAAGGGAGCGTCGCCGTCGTGATGAAACCATTCCGGTTTGTTGAGGATAAGGGTCACCTTTTTGCAGATGAAACCATTGATGTTTTTCAGAAGATAGTGCTTCCGGAAAAAGATCAGACCAATGGCCAGAAAAAGCTCCGCTTTGGACATGGATTCAGCCAGGCAGAGATGCAGCATTCCATCTGAGGGATCGGCCTCGGGACAAAAACGGAAACCGCCTCCTTCACAGGGATGAATCATTCCCGTGAGGAAAAAAAGCCCTGGAATGATCTTGGGATTCTGATCGTCGATCTTCAGTACGGCACCGATGCATTTTTTCAGGAAAATCTGCTTCATGCCAATGACAAAGTAGACTACTTTGCCCAGATTAAAATGATTCAGAAGAGACTTCAGCCTGCTTTTGGATGCTTCATGGCAAATGTCTGCGTCGTATCCCACTCCGCTGCTGATGAGGAAGCGTCTGTGTACAGGGGAAGGATGGGAGGATCCGGCAGGAATCAGCGTCAGGATGCCATAATCCAGAAGCGTTTCTTTTGGATGATGAAATAAATGATGAAGGCTTTTCTGCAGATCCTTTTCCAGAGACATGTTTTTTGCAAAATCATTTCCGGAACCGGCCCGGATGCAGGAAAATCTGGTATGTTCGAAGGAACGGATCCCCTGCAGAACAAGATTGAGGGTACCGTCTCCGCCCACCACCACCAGATGGCATTCTTTGCCGGAGGTCAGCTTCCGGACCAGAGCAACCGTACTTTTCTGGTCTGCGGGAAAATGAGCTGTATAGGTAATGTTTTCCTGCTGGAGGATTTTCCGGACTTTTTTCCAGATAAGTTTTCCCTTGCCGGAAGAGGCTGTGGGATTGATGATAAAATGGTACATTCCTTGTCCCTCTCTTTTGTCTGGTGTATTGTTGTGTTCAGTGTAACATACTCCTGTGGGAAAGAAAAGAGTTCTCGTTTTTTATTGAAAAGTTATTGACATAAAAACAAAGTAAGTATATACTAACCCCTATAAAACAAAATCATATTTACGAAGAATAAACGGGAGGTGTTTCCATGGGAACAGCAGTTGTTCTTGTTTTGCTGGCAGGAGCAGTGGGACTGGTGATCCGCTCCATGATCAAAGATAAAAAAGCAGGAAAGTCTCTGCAGTGCGGACAGGATTGTAAACACTGCGGCGGTCACTGTCATTGATGAGCAGAAATGAATATTTGATATTATTCATAAAAAAAAAGAAATCTCCGATGTGGGATTTCTTTTTTTATGCTGGTATAGAATCAGGTGGTCCGTGCGGCCGCTACTAAGCTCTGCCGGATTATTGGCCGGCAGACTGAATAAAATGCTTCATGGCATCAAAA
>CAMBYR010000022.1 GCA_945872375.1 uncultured Blautia sp.
CCAAACATCCCTGTATATATTTCGTTTTTCTTGTCGTTTTTTCAGAATAATTTGATAAATTTACTGCATTATTTATTCAAATATACAAAATAACCTGTTATTTTTTTGTGCATTATCAAATATATGCTATTTTTTTGAAATATGATATAATTACAACATCTTTCACGAACGACATTACACACCCGTCTCGTGTATGCACACATCTGTGCTTTTCATAGGGGTACGCACAATTTCAGAGAGTTCTTCTCGAATTTACATATGCAAAGTCCCCCTGTTCCGGATATTTCGGAAAAGAGGGACTTTGTTTAAAAAGTTATCTGCCCAGTTTCTCGCAGAAGGTTCCTTTTACATCACACCAGTTTTTATCTGCATAATCCAGCAGGTACTCCGCCTGCTCCATGGACATTTCCGGGAACAGAAGGAATAAACTGTGTGAACCATATTTTTTCACAATTCGATCCACATTTCTGATCCAGTCTTCGAATTCACCGGAATATACTTTTACCCAGATGGATTTTCCTGCTGCAATGGCTTTGTCATAAATCACATCCCAATCCGGCAGTGTTCCGTCCGGGCCGGCATCTCCGCTGGTCCACTGAAGGGCATCAATTCCCTCAATTTCCATCAGTGCATCCATGTGCTTGATGGCAGCCGGTCCATCCAGATGGTACAAAACATGATCTGCCTTTTCAGACTGTGTTCTCAGAGACGGCTGAATGTATCTGCGGAAATCTTCCGGTGACATCATGGCAGAGAAGTCACACTGAAGTTTTACCGTTCTGCCGGGTCCCCAGATCTGGAATACCGTATAGGCATTTCCGCCCTGATCGTCCTTGATCACATCATAAAAACGGTCATAGTACTCATAATAGATGTCTGTTACTTCCTGAATACGCTCTCCGATCATTTCGCCCTCATCCAGGAGGTCAAACAGTGTATCCTGAGCGCCACGCAGAGATGCCAGCACATCAATGTTTTCCATCAGATCGGGCATATCCACATAAAAATCATTTCCTGCCAGTGCACGGCAGTCCTTTGCAAGCTGAAGATGCTTTTTAAACCATTTATTTTCCGGATCAAATGTAAGCTTCGGAACGCCTTCCCAGCTATCCAGGCATTTGTTAAACCATACGGTATCTTCCTTAAATCCGATTTCAGAACCAAGGTAGGAAGCAAGGGAACCGGGGCCAAAGTCGATGTTCAGGTTGGGGAAGCTTTCTCCCAGGAAATAATGGGTATCACAGAAGTAACGGTATCTGTCCACGATTCTCTGCGCGTTCTGATACTTATCTTCCATATCCTTCCAGTAAAGCTCTTTTGGCATGTTGTAATATTTTCCCTGACAGATCTGATCCAGATATCCGCCCTCCACAGGTGTTCCGTCAGAATACTGTTCCACCTCCGGTTTTCTCGCGATGACACACATCAGCGGACGTCCTGTATTTTTATGATTCCAGAAATTGGTGAATTTTTCTTTTGTTTCTTCCCAGCCGGCCTTATATCCTTCTCCCGGTCCGGGGATATGAACAGATTTTACAGGACCGGTTACCTTGAAGGATTTTTCTGTCTCTTTCACTTCTGTTTTCACGTTTTCTCTGACATCCTTCGTTTCCGCTTCCTGTTCCGGAACCTCCACTGCATCAAATTCTCCTGCAGCTGCCTTTGCACAGAATCCGGAATCTGCATATTTTTTCGCCTGCTCAGCCGCGGAGGCAGCATCTTCGGTATAAGCATCTGCGCCGATTTCATCAGCAAATTCCTGGCTGATGGGGGCACCGCCTACCATAATCTTAATTCTGCTGCGGAACGGCTGTTTCAGCAGTGCAGCGACCGTATCACGAAGGGACGGCATGGTGGTGGTCAGAAGAGCGGAAAGGGCAACGATCGAAGCCTCTTTATGTTCCTCCACGGTTCTGATAAATGTTTCAATGGGAACATCCACGCCGAGGTCAATTACTTCAAATCCGGCACTTTCAAACATCATGCCTACAAGATTTTTTCCGATATCGTGCAGGTCTCCTGCAACGGTTCCCAGAATGATGGTTCCGGCACTTCCGGCCTCTCCGGTTGCCAGATACGGCTTTAATACGTCCACACCGGCCTTCATGGCACGGGCTGCAGCCAGCATCTGCGGAACAAAAATAATTTCTTTCTTAAAGTTTTCTCCTACTACTGCCATGGCCCCGATCATTCCATCATTTAAAATGGCAGTCGGATCGCATCCTGCATCAATGGCAGCCTGTACACAGGCACCGATCTCCTTGTTCTTTCCGTCCTGAGTGGCCTTAAATACGGCCTGCATTTTTTCGTCAGCAGGTGTCAGAGGAGTCTCTTCTTTCACTTCCTCCTTCGGTTTATCGGAAAATGCCTCAATATATTTTAAACAGAATTCATCTCTTTCCAGGAGCGCATTGGTAGCATAGATCATACCGATCATATTTTTGTTGGTAGGATCCACAATGGCGCTGTCCATTCCTGCATTCATGGCAAGAACCATAAATGCCTGGTTGATGTTCTTTCTGGCAGGAAGTCCGAATGAAATATTGGAAAGACCGCTCGTGATATGGATATCCGGATATTCTCCCTTGATTCTCCGGCAGCATTCTGCAAATACGGTCAGTGCTGTTTCATCGGTAGACAGAGTTACTACCAGCGGGTCAATATGTAATCTGGAAGGTGCAATATGATATTCTTCCGCTTTCTTCATAATTCCGTGGAACACTTCCATACGGCGCTCTACAGAATCCGGAATTCCGTCATTATCACAGAGAAGAGCGACACATTCCCATTCCGTATCAGCGATTACCGGGAAAATCGTGTCTATTTTATTGCCCTCCAGGGACACGGAATTTACAAGTCCCGGACGTTTACAAAACGGAATCGCAGCAACACAGGATCTTGCACTGGGACTGTCCACACAAATGGGGGTATCCGTCACTTCCTGCACAAGATCGATCATCCATTTCAGAGTCTCTACTTCCACATCTTCTTCAACAGAAGCACAAACATCCAGAAAAGTGGCTCCCGCTTCTGCCTGTTTTCTGGCTCTTTCCTTAATCAGTTCCGCGTCTTTTTCCGCAATTGCTTTTGCCACTGACGGAATAGATCCGTTCAGCTTCTCTCCAATGATTATCATGGCATTTTTCCTCCTTGGCCAAACCTGTTTCTGCCGGAATGGTTTCCGCGTTCTTCCGGCATCGCATCATATGCTCTTATTTTACGGCTTCCCTGAGAAAAAAACGTCTGTTATCTTTTTAATTTTTTATCTTTTTTTACGTTTTATAAAAGGCGAAGGATCTTTGACGTCCTTCGCCTATAACCTCACTGTTTCTTCATTCTGATATCTGACCCGGAATGCTCTGGGGGTCATATGGTAACGTTCCTTGAAAACCCGGTGAAAATAGCTGTTGTTTTCATAGCCCACCGCTGCAATGATATCGTTCACCGGAAGATTCGTATCACACATCAGCTCTGCTGCCTTGCTGAGACGTTTCCGTTGAAGCAGCTCCTTAAAATTATAGCCCGTGGATTTTTTGATCATCCGGCTCAGAAGGTGCATGGGAAGATGAAGCATCCCGCAAAGCTCGGTCAGCGTTGCCGTCCTGTACTTCTGCTCGATATAATCCAGTACGGTCATGGATACCAGATTTTCATACTGGTTGGGCACCCTCATTTCCACGTACTGCACCGAGTCCAGCAGATAAAGAAAGATCAGGCCCATTGTCGTCTGGTTGATCCGATCCTGATCTCCCTGCCCTGTCACAAGCGAATAGATCATGTTTTCCAGAAGATTCTGGATCTGAAGCACATCGGCCACCTTAAAATACAGGTATTCCCCACGTTCGTCATCCTGCCGGAGCATATTTACCAGAAAATCTGCCAGTACATTGTTTTTCCCGGCCATTGAATAAGCCACATCAAAAAATTCCGGGAGCACCATAAAATTAATGGCTATATCATTGATCCCTGCTGGAAGGATCTCATGAGTGGTAAACTGATTGAGAAACAAAAGCTCCCCTTTTCCCACCGTCACCTCCCGGCCGTCAATGATGTTGGTCAGATGACCTTCGCAGACATACAGCACCTCAATAAAATTATGGCGGTGAGCCGGAAAATGGATAAAACGGGTATGGGTACGCACATCGATCAGCTTTCCCTCTTTCAGCATTTTTCCGCTGTCTACCGTGAAATCCTTTCCGGATGTATAAAGATCCTTATCCACCTCATGAACACCATCCAGGATCTTCTGCTCTTCTTCTGAAATTTTCCGCAAACGGTCCATCAAATCTTTCTGCATGAGTTTCTCCCTTTTCCCGAAGGATGTATCAGACCGGACAGCAGAAATGAGGCCTGCCCGGAATTTTCCCGTGACATAATAAAGACGGAGCTTGCGCCCCGTCTTTATTATAGTTGAAATTCATCAAATGTACAATTCTATAAATTAGTACAGTTCAGCCATTTCTTCGATGTTGTCGGAATTGAATTCCAGAGGCAGACCAAGAACGATTTCTGTACCGCCGTCATCTGCTTCAGTAATGGTGTATTCACCCATGTCGCCTGCTGTGAAGGTTTCATCCAGAGCACCTGTGATGTCGCCGCTGATCAGGGAGATTGTTGCATATGCACTGAGGTTTCCAAGGCCAACCATATCCCACAGATAGAAGTACGGGCAGGAATGAGCATCGTCAGCACCTGTGTACTCGATCATTTCGGACGGAAGTCCAAGACCTGTCAGTTTGCATGCAGATTCGTTGTCCTGAAGGTATTTAGCAGCTGCTGCGATACCAACGGTTGTAGGAGCACAGATTACTTTCAGATCCGGATATTTCTCAAGAAGAGCTGCTGTCTGGTCTGTGGATTTCTGCGGTTCGTCATCACCGTAAGCAACTTCTACCAGTTCCAGTCCTGCATATTTCTCATCTTCTTCCATGATTGTCTTCATAGCGTCGATCCATGCGTTCTGGTTTGCTGCCTGAGATGTAGCGGAAAGAATTGCCCACTGGCCTTCGCCGCCTGCGATATCAAGAACAGCGTCCATAAGAGCCTGTCCTACAGCAACAGTACCAGCCTGGTTTACGAATACCTGACGGCTGTCTTTATTCGGTGCGGAGTCGAAGCAGGAAACCTTGATTCCGGCGTCCATAGCCTCTTCCAGTTTTGCCTGAAGAGCGTTTACGTCGTTTGCGGAGATGCAGATAGCGTCAAAGTCCTGAGAAATCAGGTTGTCAAGAGCTTTGATCTGAGCGTCTGCTGTAGCAGCTTCCGGATATACCTTCTCTACTGTGCCGCCTTCAGCGGTTACAGTTTCTTCGAATGCGCCTGCTGCGATTTCGAAGAATGCGTTACCTGCAGATTTAGCAACCAGAGCGATTTTCATTCCGTCTGCTGTTCCCGCAAATACCGGGCTTACGGATCCAAGAATCATGGTTCCGCAAAGAACTGCGCTTACTAATTTTTTGTTCATGTTTTTTTCCTCCCTTGGAATATAGTTTATTTGCAACTGCCTCCCGGTCAGGCAGGCAGCTACTTTCTTGAATGATATATGATAAACTTTCCGAATTATCGCAATCTTTCAAAATCATTATAAAATAAAACTTATTTTTTTACAACTCTTTTTACCTGTCCGACAATATTTGGCAGTGCAACTGCTGCAATCAGAAGTACACCAAGAATCAGAAGGATTACCTGTGCATGTACGTTCTTCTGTCCGAGACCTACACGGAGGCACACAATGATGAAGGCGGAAATGATACCGCCTGCAAGATTACCCTTACCGCCTGTGGAGGAGATACCGCCGAATACTGCCATGGCGATGGCGTCCATCTCAAATCCATTACCGGTTGTTGTGTTCGCACCGTAAGATGTGGAGATCAGGAACAGGGAGCACAGACCAGCCATGGTTCCCATAACGGTGTAAATGATCAGACGGATCTTCTGTACATGGATACCGGAATAGTATGCAGTCAGACGATTGGTTCCGATTGCATATACACGGCGTCCGAAGGTGCTCTTTCCAAGAACAACTGCAAAGACCACTGCAAGGATGATAACCAGGAACAGAATGTAGGGAACACTTCCTACTTTTCCGCCAAGGAGACGGAATCCATCTGTGTTTGTTGCAGAAATACTTCCGCCGCTTCCCAGAACGATCTCGGCAATACCGCGGAAAATGATCTGAGTTGCAAGAGTAACGATCATCGGAGGCAGTTCCTGGAACTTTGTAAGAATCACACCGTTTACCAATCCGCAGAGAGTACCAACGAGCAGACCGGTAAGAACAACAATGATAAACGGTGCTCCGGTGTTGCAGACAATACAGCTCATGGTTGCGGAAAGGCAGACGATAGAACCTACGGAAATATCGATCTCACCAAGCACCAGGATGTATGCCATTGGAAGCATCAGGAATACTTCAGCCAGATAGATCGGCATCTGACGAAGCAGACTGCTTAAATTATAAAATTCAGAAAAACTTGCACAGAAAATATTAATAAGGATAAAGAGCACAACCAGAATACCTTCCCAGCTCAATATCATCTTTTTGATGGGAGCTTCCGGCACATTATTTATACTTCTTCCAGATTTTCCAGCCATGATTACATCTCCCTTCCTTTTAATGCATTCTTGTCAGCAATACGCTGCAGGATAACGTTGACAACAACTACTACCAGAATCAGGATACCTTTGATGGTATTCTGCCAAAGAGCATCAAATCCTACCAGCGGAAGAGCTTTTGCGATGGTAGCCAGAATCAGGGAACCAAACAGTGCTCCGATTACGGTACCGCGTCCGCCGCTCATGCTGACACCGCCGATTACGCAGGCAGCGATAACATCCATTTCACCGCCCTGCTGCATATCCGGCATGGCAGATGCATAAATGGAAACCTGAAGTGCTCCGCCAAGACCTGCCAGGAAGCCCATGATCACGTAAACAAGCATTTTAATGTTCTTTACATTGATACCGGAAACTTCTGCGGCATTTGCGTTGCTTCCTACTGCGTAGATCTTACGTCCGGTTCTTGTCCATTTCATAAAGAAGAAGAACACCACATAGCAGAGAATGATCACCCAGATAACACAGTTAATACCAAGAAGTTTTGTAGTTGCAAAATCTTTAAAGCTTCCAAGCGCTTTTGCACTTGCCCATTCACCGCCATTGGATACCAGGTAGCCCATTGCACGGAATATGTACATAAAGCCCATGGTCGCAATGATCGGAGGAACGTCTGCTCTGGAGATTACCAGACCAACCACGAGTCCGCAGGCTGTACCGATCAGAAGAGCGATCACAAAAGCCAGAACCGGGCTGGTGATATGCTCATATTTCAGAAGCATACCAATTGACATACCGGAAAGTGCCAGTGTGGACATGATGGAAATATCAATACCACCTACCAGCATAACGCACAGCATACCGAGGGACATAACCATGGTAACTGCATTGTTTTTCAGCATATCCAACAGTGACTTCGGAGTCAGGAATGATGGGCTGACAATTGTAATTGCCGCAAAAAGAATAATCAGGATAACGGCAAGCAGGGCTTCACGAGAGCCTGTAATTTTTTTCAGAACGGATTTCTTTTCCATTATTTAGCCCCCTTTCCGTTTGACGGACCTTTTTCCATTGCCAGCTCCAGGATCTTCTCCTGTGTTGCTTCCTGGCGGGAAAGTTCGCCGGTCTTGCGTCCATTGCACATAACGATGATTCTGTCTGCCATACCAAGGATCTCCGGCATTTCAGAGGAAATCAGAATGATGGCATAGCCTTTCAGTGCAAGCTCACCCATGATCGCATAAATTTCTGCTTTTGCACCTACGTCAACACCCTTGGTCGGCTCGTCCATGATAACAACTTTCATTTCCTGGCTGAGTGCCTTGGCAACAACTACCTTCTGTTGGTTACCACCGGACAGAGAGCTTGCCGGCTGGAAAATATCCACTGCCTTGGTATCTACATCTTCCAGAAGCTTCTTCGCCAGTTCTCTTTCTGTCTTTTCATCGTTGATACCGTTCTTCGCGTATTTGCTGATGGTCGGAAGGGTTACGTTTCTTCCAAGACCCCAGCTCATGATCAGACCTTCTTTCTGACGGTCCTCCGGAAGAAGGATAATACCTTTATCCATTGCCTCAGACGGCTGTTTAATATAAACTTCTTTACCTTCCAGATAAACTTTTCCGGAATCTGCCTTTGTAATTCCACAGATGCTTTCCACAACCTCTGTACGACCTGCGCCTACCAGACCGGTAAGTCCCACGATCTCTCCTGCGCGTACATTAAAGGAAACATTTTTGTAGAAACCGACTCTGGACAGATCCTCTACTCTCAGCATTTCCTTTCCCGGTTTTACTTCCGGCTTCGGGAACAGATCCTTGATCTCACGGCCAACCATGGCTTTGATCAGGTCCGCATTGGTGATTCCGTCTACATCATAGGTTCCGATGTACTGAGAATCACGGAATACGGTAACACGGGAAGCCAGGCGGTACATATCCTCAAAACGATGGGAAATGAAGATAATGGATACGCCTTCTTCTTTCAGCTTATCTACAATTCGATAAAGCTCTTCGGATTCTCTTCTTGTAAGCGCTGCGGTAGGCTCATCAAGAATAACGATCTTTGCATTGGTGGAAAGTGCTTTTGCAATCTCTACCATCTGCTGCTGAGCAACACTTAAGGTACCCATTTCTGCAGTTGCATCAAAGTCCGCATTCAGCTCTTTCAGAAGCTTGTTTGCCTCTGCATTCATGGCTTTCCACTGAATCATATGGTTTTTGATGATTTCATGTCCCATGAAAATGTTTTCTGCAACAGTCAGATGCGGATAAGACGTAGGATGCTGATAAACGGCTGCAATACCTGCTGCCTGGGCATCTTTCGGACCTTTGAAATCAACTTTCTGTCCGTTCAGGAACATTTCGCCTTCTTCCGCCTTGTGTACTCCGGTAATAACCTTGATAAAGGTTGATTTTCCCGCACCGTTTTCGCCCATCAGTGCGTGAACTTCGCCCGGCTTCAGCTGGAACTGTACATTGTTCAGTGCCTTTACACCGGGGAAAATCTTGGTAATGCCTTTTAATTCAAGAACATATTCAGACACGGCCTTTTCTCCTCCCTTTGCTGTTCTTTTTTGATTCATATAAATTGTACCATTAGTGCCCAACAGAAAAAATGGGAATATCTTTGGAATTCGGGTAAAATATTTTCCATTTTTCTGCACAATTTTCTCCTCTTTTTCTCGTATTCATCTGTGATTTATGCTACAATAATGGCATCGTGAACAGTTTGATATTTTTGTATTTATCTCACAGAAGGAGACAAACATGAAATTACTGATTGTAGATGATGAGGAACTGACAAGAAACGGTGTCATTTCGTCTATTGACTGGACTTCCCTGGGAATCAGCCAGGTCCTTCAGGCTGACGACGGCATTCATGGTCTTGAAGCGGCGCTTAAGTACCGACCGGAAATTATCCTCTGCGATGTCCGTATGCCCCGTATGGATGGAATCTCCATGCTGGAACGTCTGGAGCAGGAGCTTCCTGATACAGTCTCCATTTTTATGAGCGGTTATTCCGATAAAGAATATTTAAAAGCAGCCATCAAGCTGCGGGCAGTCAATTATATCGAAAAGCCTCTGAATCCCGATGAGATCCGGGAGGCTGTTGCAGAAGCAAGAGAGCTTTATCTGAAAAAAATTCATTCCCGCAGAGGAGAAACGATCCATTCCTTGGAAACTGCCTCCCGGCTTGCGCTGCAGCTCACCGTTCCTTCTGAAAGCAGTACCGAAGCCATTGAGGAGCTTTGCCGGGAACTTTCTCTGCATATCTCTCCCGGCACATATTTTACCGCTCTTATTATCCGCATGGATGTGGCAACAGAGCCGGCCGATGAAGCTCTTCGTGAAATTCATGAGGAATTTCAGGAATTTCTGAAAAAGCATCATTTTGACTGTCTCTATGTAAAAAAACGGGTGCAGCACCTGGTGTATTTTGTTTATGGGCCCTCCCGTCCCTCTCCGGTCATGCTTCAGACCATCGGAGAATTTCTCAACAGCCGTTACCAGGTTTTCGGCAGGCATTACATCTCCGCCGGTGATACCTTTTCCGGAATTTTCAAGGCATATCAGTCCTATGCCTCTGCCGTGATCCTTTTGCAGAGCAGCTATTTTTTCCCGGAAAATGCCTTCCTGATCTCATCCCCGGAAAAAGAACCTTCAAAAGGAAAAACAATGCCTTCCGATCCGGAAAACAGTTTTTCCGAAGCGCTTTCCTCAAAAAACCACCAGGCTGCTCTTCGCATCCTGGATACACTGAAGGATTATTTTGAAAACAACCGCTCCATTCTCCCCAATCAGGCCAGAGATCTGTATTATAAGCTGTTTCTCTCTCTGATCTCTGCGCGGAAGCAGATGAAGATCACGGGTTCCATTTCCCCGGGTGATGAAAACATTTCCGATACCATGGAGCATTGTTTCAGTTTTTGCGAACTGCATCAGGTTCTTTCAGAAAAAACAGAACTGTTTTTCCGGGATGTTGATAATTCCACGGAGGAAAATCCGACGATTTTCCTGATCAAGGACTATATCAGCAAAAACTATTCCACAGAAACGCTTTCCGTAAAGGATATCAGCAGCCACGTATTTCTGTCCGCTTCCTATGTATGTACCTTTTTTAAGAACGAAACCGGACAGACTCTGAACCAGTATATTACGGAATATCGAATGGAACGGGCCAAACAGCTTCTGGAAGATTCCCGCTATAAAATATCCGATATTTCCTCCAGAGTCGGTTACAGTGACGGTAACTATTTTGGAAAAAGCTTCAAAAAATATACAGGACTCTCTCCATCGGAATACAGAGAGAAAATGCTGAAATGAAGAGCCTGTTTCTGAAAGCACGGCAAATTTACGGGGATTTAAGCCTCCAGTCCAAATATACACTGGCACTGATGCTGATCGTCACCATCCCCGTTCTGATGCTTGGTATCTTCTTTTATGGCAAACTGTATGATATGACCGTTTCCTATACGATCCGCCAGGAGCAGGATGCCTCTGCAAAAACCGCTCCGATTATTGAGGAAACCCTTCAGGAGGTCCTGGATGCCTGTCAGGAAACTGCCAACCATCCTTTTTTCCGGAAATTATTTTTTGAACCTGTGAATTCGCCCTTATCTGCGATGGCAGAGCTGCCGGAGGCAGAAGATTTTCTGAATCTGACAAAAACCATTCAATCCAGAGGAACCGTTTCCAGCATTCGTATCTATATGAATTTTTCCAACGAATCGAATCTTTTTTATACAAATGATTCCTCCGGTCAGGTGTTCGCCCATGCAAAAGATATTTACGGAACCTACTGGTATGGTATTTTTCAGGGAAACCTCCGGACCAGCGAGCTTTTCTGTCCATCCTTCTACCTGGGTGCCCAGGAGCAGGAACGGTTTGGGGACATGGCCTATATCCGAAAATTGTCCCTGTACTACCACGGAAAAACCTATCCTGTGTATGCTGTCATATACTATCGTTCCGCACCGATTACGGAGATCCTGTCCCAGAATCTTTCACTTCCGGGAAGTGTTTCCTACATTATCAATGAGCGGAATTCTCTGGTGGCTTCCTCGGATGAATCCCTTTCCGGAATTTACTGGCTGAGTTATGAGACCATCGAAGAATCTGTCATGTCTTCCAACAATTTTATTGAGAGAACCATCCTCGACAATAAGATCTATGCAGGATTCTACAGAATCTCCCAGCCCGGATGGTTTATGGTTACGGTCCTTCCCTCAAAGCCTCTCCTGGATGAGAGTCATTCCCTCATAGGGCAGTATATTCTCATGTATTTTCTGTTTCTGATCCTGGCTCTTTGTCTGGCAAATATACTTGCCCGTTCCATTACCGGACGTATTTCTTCTGTGATCCGGCAGATGAGCAAGGTTCGCAAGGGTTCTCTGCAGCCTATGGACAGCCCGGTTTATCACGATGAAGTGGGTGATCTCATCGATACGTACAACTATATGACCAGAACCATCGATCAGCTGATCGTGGAACAGAGACAGGCCGCAGAAGATCTCCGTATTGCAGAGTTTAATTCTCTCCAGGCGCAGATCAATCCGCATTTTCTGTATAATACCATGGACATGATCAACTGGCTTGCCCTTCAGGGACAGAATTCCCAGGTTTCCCAGGCGGTGCAGGCCCTGTCAAAATTCTACAAGCTGACGCTCAGCCGCAAACAGAGCATCAGTACCATTGCCAGAGAAGAGGAACACGTTTCCATTTATATCCGTCTTCAGAATATGCGTTACAATGACAGTATTTCTTTCGTATCCGATATTCCTGACGAGCTTATGGAATATCAGATTCCGAAGCTCACCCTGCAGCCCGTGATCGAAAATTCGATCCTTCACGGTATTCTGGAACGCGAAACGAAATCGGGAACCATTGTCCTTACCGGATGGATGGAGGATCAGGATATTGTACTTTTGATTTCAGATGACGGTGTGGGCATTCCTCCGGAGCGGCTGAGAACCATCCTCACGGGAATGGGCAGCAGTACCTCGGGCGGCACAAATATTGCCATATACAACACCCATCGAAGACTTCAGATCCTTTATGGTCCCGATTATGGACTGGCCTACTCCAGCGAATGCGGCAAGGGAACAGAGGTTCAGATCCGCATTCCTGCACGAAAAGAATAATCCCCACGCAAAAGCACCGCCTCCCCCATACAGGGAAGCGGTGCTTTTTTTGAATATGTGTATAAAAGATTAGAAGGCTGCTGCTTATGCTCTCTTGGAAAGAACTTCTGCTTCGTATTTTTCTACTTCTTCGAACCACTTTGCACCTGCCGGTACGCCGCATTCTTCGCAGTAGTAATCCCATACTTCGCCGAACGGGAAGGTCTTTACTTCTTCCTGAACAGTCATCAGTTTTGTCATATTGTTTGTATCCTGAAGAGCTTTCATCTCTGCGTTTGGCTGAAGAAGCGCAAACAGAAGAGCTTTTTCCATATTGCGAAGACCTGTGGTCCATGCAGAAATACGGTTAATGCTTGCATCGAAATAGTCAAGAGCAATGTATACACGATTCAGTGCATCGTTGCGAACGATCTCTTTTGCGATCTCTCTTGTCTCATCATCGAAAAGAACTACATGGTCGGAATCCCAGCGGATCGGACGTGTTACATGCAGAGCCAGTTCCGGGAAGAAGCACAGCAGAGCCGGAATCTTGTCGGATACGACTTCTGTAGGATGATAATGTCCATTGTCCATCAGAGGCAGGCATTTATCCTTGTGCATTGCAGCGAAGGAAAGAGAAAATTCTGCGCTTCCTGCGGTAAATGCTTCCACACCGATACCAAATACTTTGGATTCTACGCATGGTTTTACGAGGTTTGTATCAAATGGCTCGGAAAGAATTTCTTCGATGGATTCTTTATAACGCATTCTCGGGCCCATTCTGTCTCCCGGGATATCCTTGAATCCGTCACCGGTCCAGATATTCATAACACAGGGAACACCTGTCTGCTCTGCAAAATACTGAGAAATGCGGATGCAGGCTTTTCCGTGATTGATCCAGAATCTTCTGGTTTCTTCATCAGGGCTGGAAAGTGTCAATCCGTCTTTTACCTTTGGGCTGGAGAAGAATGTTGGGTTGAAATCAAGTCCCATACCTCTTTCTTTTGCAAAATCAACCCATTTCTGGAAATGCTTCGGCTCGAGCTGATCTCTGTCTACCCATTCGCCCTCTTCAAAAATAGCATAGCTTGCATGAACATTGATTTTTTTCTTACCAGGTGCAAGAGACATTACTTTGTCCATATCTGCCAGAAGTTCTTCCGGATTTCTTGCCTTTCCGGGATAATTTCCGGTTGTCTGGATACCGCCTGTCAGCGGGCCGTCCTGGTCAAATCCTTTTACGTCGTCGCCCTGCCAGCAATGCAGAGATACAGGAACGGTTTTCAGAATTTCAATCGCCTTGTCAGTGTCTACGCCAATTTCTGCATATCTTGCTTTTGCGTATTCATATCTTTCCTTGATAGTCATTTGAGATTCTCCTCCTTATAAATATGTTTTTACCACATACTGCCCGTAAGGCAATTATGCGTTGTAAATCTTGATTCCGAATGATTCATGAATCACAGTACGTGCTTCTTCAACAGAAGAAAATACGCCTGCCTTCAGCATCTGAGCAGTAATGTTTCCGATTGCGGTTGCCTCTCCCGGGCCTGCATGAACTTCTTTTCCTGTTGCTTTTGCTGTCAGTTCATTTAAGTATCCTGCATTGGAGCCGCCGCCGACTACATGGATTCTGCTGTAGGTTCTGCCTGTCATTTCTTCCAGTTCTTTTGCAGTCTTTGCATAGCATTCTGCAAGGCTGGTGTAAATAACGGTTGCAATTTCTCCCAGTGTTTCCGGAACCTTCTGACCGGTTCTGCGGCAGTAATCCTTTACTTCCTCTGTCATGTTTTCCGGAGAAAGGAAGCACTCATCGTTTGCATCCACTCTGGACGGGAAATCTTTTGCTTCTTCTGCCATGGAACAGATTTCTGCAAAGCTGTATGCATCATTGTATTCATGACGTACAGACTGAATCATCCACAGTCCCATGATATTCTTCAGATAACGGAAACGTCCTGCATATCCGCCTTCATTTGTCAGGTTCATTTCACAGCTCTTTTTGGAGCAATCCGGCTCTTTTCTTTCCAGACCCATTAAGGACCAGGTTCCGGAGCTGATATAGATAAAGTCGTCATCGTTGGCCGGTACAGCAAGTACCGCGGATCCGGTATCATGAGTTGCCGGAGCAACCACTTCCAGATCAAAGCCAACCTCTTTCTGAACTTCCTCGCTTAAATGTCCGATGCTGGTTCCCGGCATGATCAGCTTCTGGAAGATCTTTTTCGGATAACCAAGCATTTCGATCAGTTCATAATCCCAGTCTTTGGTGTAGGGATTTACAAGCTGTCCGGTAGTTGCTTCTGTATATTCGCAGGTCTTCTTTCCTGTCAGCAGATAATGGAAATAATCCGGTACATGAAGAAGTGTTTCTGCCTGCTCCAGATATTCCGG
>CAMBYR010000023.1 GCA_945872375.1 uncultured Blautia sp.
TCCATGGGTGTGGTGATCGCAGGAAAAGATATGACTTTCAATCAGATGTATGAAGAATCCGACAAGGCACTTTATCAGGCGAAGCAAAACGGACGCGGACGAGTGATCATTCGTTAGAAAATGAAGCACCGGGAGGGTTTTATGATAGTATTACAATGGTGTAAAACACAGGTGATGTGTTTACTGATTCTGGCTTATGTTGGGATTATATTTATAAGGGATGGCAATCAACTGAAAAAGGTTTCCCCGCAGGCAAAGTGCAATACCGTTTTTGATCTGTTCTTTGCCGTATCGGAACTGGCAATTTTGTTTGACGGGATTACGGCATGTACGATCAACTTCCTGGATCAGGTGCCGAAAACAGTAAACTTATGGATGCATCTGGGAATGTTTCTTTCTTATGAGATCTACGCTATGCTGCTGTTCCTGTACTGGGTATCTGCAACGGTTGGCATACCAAAAGTAAAATGGAAAAAAATGGCCTGTATCCTGCCGGGTATGATCTCTGTCTGTCTGACGATCTGGTTTCTTCCTGGGCTTGAATTCCGGCAGGGAAATTATACGAACTATTCCATGGGAACCTCTGTTTATGTGTGCCTTGTGAGTATTGTGATCTACAGCGTGCTGACACTTGCAGTGATTATATCGAAATACAGATATATACCGGAAAAAAAGAAGGAGAGCCTGATTATGACACTGTTCTGTGTCATAGTCGTATTATCCATTCAGATTATCTTCCCTGAAGCACTGATTTCGTGTATTGCTGCATCAATGGTCACGATCAGTATCTATATTAATATGGAAAATCCTGCCATTCAGGGACTGCAGCAGTATCATCACGAGATGGTCATGGGATTTGCCACACTGGTGGACAATAAAGATGACAGTACGGGAGGACATATCCGGCGTTCTTCGGCATATGCTGTTCTGATCGCCGAAAATCTGAGAAAAAATCCCCGGTATAAGTATATCGTCACAAAGGATTTCCTGGATAATCTGGTGGAGTCAGCGCCCATGCATGACATCGGCAAAATTGGAATTCCCGATGCGATTCTTCAGAAACCGGGAAAACTGACACCGGAGGAATGCTACAGCATCATAAAAAACGGACGGGGCTCAGACTTTGATCCGGATATCGTGGATGCGTTCCTGGCTGACAGGGACAAAGTAGAAGCCATTTATTTTCAGAGGACAAAAGGGGTCGGAAACTCCTGAACAGCAGGATTTCGGGAAAATATCAGGGAAAATCATTCAGATCTGTATGGGAAATCAAAGAGCTAAATTTTATAGTTGAAATTCCCGGTGATTCACGTTAAAGTAAGAACAACCAATTACGGAAGCTGATATTCCGAAGGGATATCGGTTACCGATTACTTATCTGGACAACAGGAGGAATTTGTTTTGAAACTTGTAAATTACTATGAGAATCCGGAGATTCTTCATCCTGGAGCTGAGGAACCAAGAGCCTATTATCTGCCCTGCGATGCACAGGGGAAGGAAGAGCAGATTTTATTGAATGGAAAATGGGAGTTTGCCTTTTATGCATCCCCCTATGAAGTTCCGGAGGATTTCATCTGTCAGAAAAACAGAGATGATTTTCAAATAGTATCCGTTCCGGCATGCTGGCAGTATTATGGCGTGGACAGTCATCTGTATACAAATGTCCGTTATCCGATTCCCTATGATCCGCCCTATGTACCTGCGGAAAATCCCTGTGGAGCATATCGAAAGGTCTTTACCGTGGACAGAGAAAAAAACGGGAAAAAGATATACCTGAATTTTGAAGGTGTGGATTCCTGCTTTTATGTATGGGTGAATGGGTACTTTGTCGGATACAGCCAGGTTTCCCACGCAATCAGCGAATTTGACATCACCTCTCACATCAGGGAAGGGGAAAACCTTCTGGCGGTTCTGGTACTGAAATGGTGTGACGGTACCTATCTGGAAGACCAGGATAAGCTGAGAATGTCCGGAATTTTCCGGGATGTCTACCTGATCGTCCGTCCGGAAAATCACATCCGTGACCTGAGAATCGAGAGCCTGCTGAACGAAAACTTCAGCAGGGGAACCATGGAGATCTCATGGGACTTTACAGGCGAGGAAAAGCCGGTTTCTGTGACAGTCCGTAATCAGAAGGGAGAAATCTGCGGGGAAGCCAAAACAGGCGGGGAATACAGAGATAAAAAATTATCCGTTGAGATCCGGGAACCGTCACTCTGGAGCCCGGAGATTCCATATCTTTATCAGTGAAGAATACGTTTTCCGCCATATCTGCATCAAAGATGCAGTGGTATATGTGAATGGGGTACCTGTAAAAATCAAAGGCGTCAACCGCCATGACAGCGATCCCGAAACAGGATATACCATCAGCAGAGAACAGGCAGAAAAAGACCTTCTTCTGATGAAAAAGCATAATGTGAATGCAATTCGGACAAGCCATTATCCCAATGCTCCCTGGTTTACACAGCTTTGTGACCGGTATGGATTTTATGTGATCAGCGAAAGTGATCTGGAAGCCCATGGAGGCGTGGAGCTTTTGTGGGAAGATGAGAAACTGGATTACATGAAGAGAATGGCCATTACAGTGGAAATGGAAATGTTTGCGGAAGCGATTCTGGACAGAAATAAACGGAATGTCATTGTCAATAAAAACCGCCCCTGTATTATTATGTGGTCTCTGGGAAATGAGTCTGGGACAAGTCCATTTGTGGAAGCGGCCGGAAGGTGGATCAAAGAATACGATCCTCACAGACTGGTGCACTACGAAAGCATTTATCAAAATGAAGAGTTTCCTTATGATGCATCCATGCTGGATGTGTACAGCAGGATGTACCACGATTTTGAGGGAATCAGGGAATATCTGAAACAGAATGACAGACGCCCCTATATGCTGTGTGAGTTCAGTCATGCCATGGGAAATGGCCCGGGAGATCTGGAACAGTATATGGAGATTTTTCTGGAAAATCCCAGGGTTCTCGGCGGCTGCGTATGGGAATGGTGTGATCATGCAGTCTATGACGGCATTGCCCCCAACGGAAAAAAACGGTTCCTGTACGGCGGAGATTTTGGAGAAGAGGAGCATGACGGCAATTTCTGTGTGGATGGTCTGATTTATCCCGATCGCAGGGTGTCGCCGGGCCTTCTGGAATACAAAAATGTGATCCGCCCTGTGAGGGCAAAACTGGTGGATGGCGAAAAGGGACTTGTGGAGCTTACAAGCTGGCTGGATGTACTGCCGGTGGAAGAAGCGCTGGAAATTCGCTATGAGATCAGCCTGAACGGAGAAGTGACCGAAGAGGGAACGGTATCTTCTCAGACGCATCCTGCAAGGACGGCAAAGATTTATGAGATTCCGTATCAGATACCGGAAAAACCGGGAATGGTTCATCTGAAGCTTACCTATCTTTCCAAAGGAGTCCTTCCCTGTATTCCTGAAGGCGAGGAGCTGGGATTCGATCAGCTCTGCATCCGGGAAGGAAATCCTCTTCCGGAAGAAATCCCGGAACATCAGTCGGCAGAAAAAAGATCTGTGGACTTGGAAGACGATGGACGATGGATTACGATTCGAGGAGAGGAGTTTACTTATCGTTTTGATGGATTTTATGGTGTATTCTCCTCCCTTGTATATAAAGGAAAAGAATATCTGCAAAAAGGCATGGAATACAATTTCACCAGAGCAGAAACAGACAACGATATGTGCATGAGAGCTGCCTGGGAAAAAGCAGGTTATTCCCATATGAAGAGCCGGGTAAAAACCATAACGGCAGAAACAAAAGAGGGAAGCTTACAGATCCGGTGTACAGAGACCTTTGCACCGCTTCATCTTCAGCCCTGTGTGGAGCTTTCCGCCAGATGGGAAATCTGCCCCGATGGAACGATTCTTGTGCAGGCGGAAGGATGGCGCAATCCGGTAATGCCCTGGCTTCCTAGATTTGGAATGAGGCTGTTTCTGGATCAGGCGTTTGAACAGGTTGATTATCTGGGATACGGTCCTCTGGATTCTTATCCGGACAAGCATCAGGCTTCCTGGTTTGGAAGATTTCAGGATACGGTTTCCAATATGCACGAGGATTATATCAGGCCGCAGGAAAACGGAAGCCATTTCGGTACGTATCAGGTGAAGGTGAAAACGGAAAACGGACAATGGCTGGAGGTTTCCTCCACGCAGCCGTTCTCTTTCCAGGTGTCTCATTATACCCAGGAAGAACTCCGGAGTAAGAAGCATAACTTTGAACTGGAAGAGTCTCCGTATACGATTTTATGTGCGGATTATAAAATGAGCGGTATCGGCTCTGGAAGCTGTGGATATGCTCCCGAACCGGAATACCGCCTG
This sequence comes from uncultured Blautia sp., assembly GCA_945872375.1. Lineage (GTDB taxonomy): Bacteria > Bacillota > Clostridia > Lachnospirales > Lachnospiraceae > Blautia_A. Next base: position 4,334 of record CAMBYR010000023.1, read on the forward strand.
GAGGAAGAAAACTTTTCCTATGAAATGAAATTCCGGATGGGAGAAGACACATCCGGATCAAAGAGAAACTGACTATAGAGGAAAATATGATGGGGAGAATGCAAACTGCATTCTCCCCATTTTTTTGATGGTACTTATTTGGTATTGTTGCTGTCACAAAGAACCGCTGGACGGAGTTACTTACTGAAAGAATGCAGTAAGACAACAAAATCTCAGAATATATTACTCCCTATCTGAAAGATATTCTGGACACATATCGGAGAATGGGATATTATACGATTAAGCATACCGACGGAAATATCATGCCGATCCTTGATCAGATGGTGGAATGCGGTCCGGATGCACTGCATTCACTTGATCCGCAGGGAGGAGCCGTTTTAAGCGAAGTAAAGAAACGGAGCGCTACGAGCTGATGCATCGGATCTGGCGTGAAGAAGGAATTTACCCGGAAAAGGAAAATCAATAGAGGAGGAAACAACGATGTTTTTTATGACTGAAAAACTGGAAAAGAGAATCGAGGAACTTTCCGAATATCGTTATCGTGACGTCATAGAACTGGATGATATTCTTGTAAAGGAATCTGAGGGAGAGATTCCCAATCCTCAGGTACCCACAGATTTCAGTGATTTTACAAAAGAAAAAACCGGAATGCTCTGGTCCGGCTGGGATAAGTATCTCTGGCTTCATCTGGACGCAGAATTTCCCGCAGAATGGAATGAGAGAAAAATTCTGGGACTGTTTGATTTCGGAAGAACAGGAGGCGGCAACAATACCGGCTTTGAGTCCATGCTCTATCTGGACGGAAAACCATATCAGGGAGTGGATTCCAATCATATGGAAGTTTTCTTTGATCCGAATACTGCCGGAAAGAAGCTTGGATTAACCTTCCGCCTGTGGTCCGGAATGGAAGGCGGCGGCGTACCGCAGATTCAGGAGCATAAGATCAAAAGAGCTGCGCTTGCGTGGCTGGATGAAAAAGCAGATGATCTGTATTATCTTTCCAAAATGATCCTCGGTACGATCCGGGAGCTTGAAGAGGAAAATACAACGAAACATGCGCTTTTAAAGGCATTAAACGATGCTTTCCTTAAACTGGACTGGTCTTATCCGGGAAGTGAAGCGTTCTATCGTTCTGTGGAGGAAGCCGATGACTTCCTGAATCGGGCACTGGATGGAATGGACAAGGATTCCATGGTCACTGTAAATTGTGTAGGTCATACCCATATCGACCTGGCATGGCTCTGGAGACTGAAACATACAAGAGAAAAGGCATCCCGTTCATTTTCCACGGTTCTTCGCCTGATGGAGCAGTTTGATGAATATATCTTCCTTCAGACACAGCCGCAGATATACGAGTATATCAAAAAGGATTTCCCGGAAATCTTTGAAAAGATCAAAGAGCGCGTGAAAGAAGGCAGATGGGAAGCGGACGGAGCCATGTGGGTGGAAGCGGATTGTAATCTTACAAGCGGCGAATCACTTACCAGGCAGATCCTGATGGGCAGCAAATTCGTGAAGGAAGAGTTTGACAAGGAGATGGAATTCCTGTGGCTTCCGGATGTATTCGGTTATTCCTGGGCTCTTCCGCAGATTCTGAAAAAATCGGGAATCAACACCTTCATGACAACAAAGATCAGTTGGAACGAGTACAACCGTATGCCCCATGATACCTTTATGTGGAAGGGCATGGACGGAAGCGAGGTGCTGACTCATTTTGTGACGACGCCGGATGCGGACTGTACCTTAAGCCCCTGGTTTTATACCTACAACGGAATGCTGACTCCGTATACCGTAAAGGGTGTATGGAAAGGCTACAATGACAAAAACATCAATCAGGACATGCTGATCTCCTTTGGATTCGGTGACGGAGGCGGCGGTGTCAATCGTGAAGCACTGGAGCAGAGAAGAAGACTGGATAAAATTCCGGGACTTCCTCATGTAAAAACAAGTACCGCCGGAACCTATTTCCGGAAACTTAAGGAAACAGTAAAGAACACAGAGGAATATCTTCATACCTGGGACGGTGAGCTGTATCTGGAATATCACCGCGGAACCTACACCAGCCATGCCTATAACAAAAAAATGAACCGGAAAATAGAATTCCTGTACCGCGAGGCAGAGTGGCTGACGGCCATGGCAGCTGCATCGGAGGGAAGGATCGAAAAGGCAGAGCAGGAGAAGCTGACGGAAGGCTGGAAGATCGTGCTTCGCCATCAGTTCCATGATATTATCCCAGGCTCTTCCATTCTTCCTGTTTATGAGGATTCCAGAAAAGAATATGCCATTGCACAGGAAATCGCGGAGAATGTGGAACAGGATGCATTTTCCGTCCTGCTGGAGCCGGAAAAGAATACATGGACCGTTCTGAATAATGCGGGATGGACACAAGGACAGATCGTGGCTCTGGAAAACATCGGAGATGGTGTTTTGAAAGATGAAAACGGAAAAATCCTTAAGACTCAGAAAGAGGGCAGCAGAACATACGTCATGGTAAATGACGTTCCTTCCATGGGTACAGCGGTGATCCGTCTGGAAGAAGGAGAAGATGCTCTGGGGCAGCAGGCATTTACCATGTCTGAAAGAGAAATTGAAACACCGTTCTATCTCATAAACCTGAATGAAGCAGGACAGATCACCCGTCTTTATGATAAAGAGAATGATCGTGAAGTACTGGCAGAGGGAGAACGTGCCAATGTCCTTCAGGTATTTGAGGACAAACCGCGTGATTTTGATGCATGGAACATTGATATTTACTATCAGGAGAAAGTGCGTGAGATCACAGAACTTGTTTCCGCAGAAGTGGTGGAAAACGGAAGCTTACGGGCTGTTCTTCGTCTGGAATGGAACTATGGAAATTCCAGGATCGTACAGGATCTGACGGTTTATGCGTACGACCGTCGTATTGACTTTGTGACATATGCGGACTGGCATGAGGTTCACCAGCTTCTGAAGGCTTCCTTCACCGTGGATGTTCGTACAACGGAAGCGAGATATGATATTCAGTACGGAAATGTAAAGCGTGCCAATAACTGGAATACAAGCTGGGAAATGGCAAAATTTGAAACGGTTGCTCACAGATGGGTGGATCTGTCGGAACGAGGCTATGGAGTCAGCCTTCTCAATGACTGTAAATACGGTCATGATGTGAAGGAAAACAGGATGCGCATCACCCTTTTGAAGACAGCGGCAAATCCGGATTATAAGCAGGATATTGGAGAGCATACCTTTACTTATTCCCTTCTTCCGCACAGAGGAGATTTTGTGGAAGGAGAAACGGTAAAAGAAGCATATGCACTGAATCAGCCGTTTAAGGCGGCAGAAGGTGCCGTTCAAAGCACAGACAGAAGCTTTATTTCCTTTAATACCGATCAGGTGGAACTGGATGCGGTGAAACGGTCTGAGGACGGCAAGGGCATTGTGGTCCGTTTCCATGAATATACGGGAAGCAGACAGAAAGTCACGGTTCTTCCGGGCTTTGCATATGATTCCTGGTGTGAGTGCAGTCTGATGGAAAAACCGCTGGAAGAGCAGAAAGCTTCGGGAGAAGTGAAGCTGGAGCTGACGCCTTACGAAATCAAAACCCTTATGTTTTATATGAAATAAACGGGCATGTATCTGGCCCGACACTGTTTTGGAGGAAAGGTTACTGTTCACTCCGTTCAGTAACACGAGGAAAGAGACCATTTGCCGTGGTGCCAGCAAAGCCTTGACACTTAAAAAAAAAATATGTTATACTGCTTTTATCGAGCAGCACGAAGTGCGTAAGGCCAGAATGCCAATTATCTGGGATCCTACGGCAATGCTGCAAACACCGTTGTTTTTCCCATGACTGTCGTTGCACTGGCGATCGCTGTTATGATCGGTGATGGCTGCTGTGCGTTTGTGAGCATCAGTCTGGGACGAAAGGAGACTGACACAGCCAAAAGGAGTGTGGGAAACTCTGTTGTCATGATCGTGTCAGGCAGTATACTCCTGACAGCCATTTATCTGATTTTTGCAGATCAGATCATTGCAATGTTCGGCGGTACTGTAAATGAAGAAACATTCCATCATTCCAGTGAATATTTCTTCTATATCTCTCTGGGTATTCCGTTTTATATGTTCGGCCAGGCCATGAATCCTGTGATCCGTGCAGATGGAAACCCTAAGTTTGCCATGATCTCCACGCTTGCAGGAGCCGTGGTCAACATTATTCTGGATCCCATTTTTATTTTCTGCTTCAAGTGGGGAATGATGGGGGCTGCAGTCGCTACGGTGCTTGGTCAGGTCGTTACGGCAGTCCTTGCCATCTGGTATCTTGGCAATATGAAAACGATCCGTCCCGCAAAGGCAGATTTCCGATTAAGCGGATCTGTCTGCAGCAGAACTCTGGTACTTGGTATCACCAGCTTTCTGTCCCAGATCAGTCTGGTAGCAGCCATGGCTGCCATCAATAATATGCTTCGAAAATACGGTGCACTGGATCCTGTTTTTGGGCAGGCGCAGTATGCTCAGATCCCTATGGCAGTCGTTGGAATTGTCATGAAATTCTTCCAGATCGTCATCTCCATCGTTGTTGGTATGGCGGCAGGATGTATTCCAATCGTCGGATTTAATATGGGAGCCGGAAAAAAGCAGCGTGTAAAAGCTCTGTTTACAAAATTGCTGGTATCGGAGGCTGCTGTAGGTGCAGCTGCGTTTGTTATGGTAGAATTCCTGCCCCGCCAGCTGATCAATATCTTCGGAGCGGCAAATGAAAGTACCTATTATACAGACTTTGCCATTAAGACATTCAGGGTTTACCTCTGTATGGTGATCCTTGCCTGTGTCAATAAAGCATGCTTCATTTTCCTTCAGGCAATGGGAAAAACAGCAGAATCCACAATCCTGTCCATGATTCGAGAGGTTGTTTTCGGTGTTGGGTTTGCGCTTCTTCTTCCGGTTTTCTTTGGCCTGGATGGAGTGCTCTATTCGATGCCGGTTTCAGATATCCTGACATTTATAGTAGCCATTTTCCTGATCAGGGGGGCTTACAGAGAATTGAAGCAGTGACATCCCTCCGGACAGCAGAAGAAAAAAAAGACAGCAGTTATGAGACCGCTGTCTTTTTCTTTCTGGTGATATGATAATATGCAATGGAAAGCGGAATACAGGACCCGATCCATGCGAGCGGATTTGCCATGGCGGCCCCTGCAAAACCAAGCTGTCCTGTGAGAAGAAGGGCGGCAGCCGTACGCATGACCAGTTCCATGGTACCGGCAATGGTGGGTGCCATGCCGTTTCCCATTCCCTGCAGGGTGAAACGATAAATGAACAGAAGCCCCAGAACCCAGTACATGGATCCATTGATGATGAGATAAGTCTGTGCCAGCTTCAGAACCTCCGTCTCTGCTTCTCCGACAAAGACAGCCGCCAGCCTGCTTCCGAAAAAGATATTGACAGCGCCCATGATGATACTGAAGGCCAGAGACATCAGGATACACTGGAAAACACCCTTTCGCACACGATCCATTTTTCCGGCACCGTAATTCTGTGCAGAATAAGTGGACATGGCGGCTCCCAGAGAATTCAGCGGAAATGTTGCCAGAGTGTCGATTTTCTGGGCAGCTGTGTAGGCGGCCACCGATACGGCACCAAGGCTGTTCAGCGCAACCTGAAGAATCAGTGCGCCGATGGCGATAATGGACATTTGAAAGGCCATGGGAAGCGCAATTCTCAAATGGCGGGTCATATCGTTTCCGGTAAGATAAAAATCTTCTCTGGAAAGCTGAAGCATCGGCATTTTGCGTGCAATATAGAAACAGCAGCAGATACCGGATACAAGCTGGGAAAATACGGTTGCCACTCCGGCACCGGCCACACCCATATGGAAAATCCTGATCAGCAGGATATCAAGGGCAATGTTGATACAGCAGGCAAATGTAAGGAAATAAAGGGGAACCCTGCTGTCTCCAAGTGCACGCATGATGCTGGAAACAAGGTTAAAAAGTACTGTGGCTGAAATACCGAGAAAAATGATTCTGAGATAAGAAACGGCATCATCCAGAATTTCTGCAGGCGTATTCAGCAGCATCAGAGCAGGACGTGTGAGAAATAAGGCGAGGACGGTCATGATGACTGCCACTGCACAGGAAAGCACAATTCCTGCTGCAAAGCTTCTTTTTACTTCTTTGAAATTCTGTGCGCCAAAGCTCTGCGCAGCGGGAATAGTCAGACCGGAGGTAAAACCGGTGACAAATCCAATGATAAAAAAGTTCAGGCTGCCGGTGCAGCCGACTGCAGCCAGTGCGTCCACACCGATGGTACGTCCTACAATCAGGGTATCCGCCATATTATAAAATTGCTGAAACAGATTACCGATGATCAACGGGAGTGAAAAGAAAAAAATCAGTTTTGCCGGATTTCCGGATGTCATACTTTTGGACATAGAGTCTCCTTTGGATATTCTTTATGGAATATATCCTTTTCTATTTTAAATATTAAAAAAAAGGTGTACTTTCCTGTGATTTGGATGTACAATCATGTATACACGGCCGGGGCCTTTCTATGACAGGATCACATCCTCCAACGAACAGCACGGCTTTTATTATATCCGGTTTGATTAAAAATGCAACAGGAAAATGAAAGGATTTTCGATTATGAAAAAGAGAGGGATTCTGTGTGGAATTCTGATTATTCTGGCAATAATTGCGGCTGTTTTCCTTTTTCAAATAGGAAGGAAGCAGGAGGAAATCTCCTGTACGGAACAGCTTTTTGCGATGGATACTTATATGGAATTTACAGCTTACGGAAAAAACAGTGAACAGGCAGTGAAGAAAGCGGCAGAAAAAATTCGGGATCTGGATGCGCTTCTGTCCACAGGAAAAGAGGAAAGCGAGATCGGTCAGCTGAACCGGAAGGGTTCTCTGGAAGTATCAGAGGAAACAGCCTCCATTTTTCAGAAATCAACAGAAATCTATGAGAAAACAGACGGCCTCTTTGACTTCACCATTTATCCTCTGATGGAGCTCTGGGGATTTGCGGATAAAAACTATCATGTTCCCTCGGAGAAAGAACTGGAAGAAGTGCTTCCACTGGTGAATGCTTCTCTGGTAAAGCAGAAAGCATTGGAAAACGGCAGAGCAGAGGTTACACTGAAAGAGGGTCAGAAGGTGGATTTTGGAGGAATCGCCAAGGGATATGCTTCTGCGGCACTGATGGAGATCTACCGTCAGGAGGGAGTTCTTTCCGGTATGGTATCACTGGGCGGCAATGTGCAGGTGCTTGGAGAGAAACCGGACGGAACAGGATGGAAGATCGGGATCCGAAGCCCCAGTCAGGGAAGCAGCGAATGGATTGCCGCAATTACGGTAAAAGACCGGGCAGTGGTGACCTCCGGAGGATATGAGCGCTTTTTTGAGGAAAATGGAAAAACCTATATTCATATTCTGGATCCCCGCACCGGTCTGCCGGCCGACAGCGGTCTTCTGTCGGTGACGATCGTATCGCCGGACGGGATACTGGCAGATGCTCTTTCTACTTCTCTTTATATTATGGGAAGAGAGGATGCGGCAGAGTACTGGAGAACACATCGGGAAGAATTTGATATGATCCTTCTGGATACGGATCATCATTTCTGGGTAACGGAGGGCATTTCCGATGTATTTGATTCGGATCTGGAGTGGGAGATCATTTCCGCCTGAATAGTTACAGGAAAAGAACAAATGAATTTGAGAAAGGAGAAGCTGCGGCATGGAAGAATTATATGAGCTGATCGAAAAGAAAATCAGAAAGGCAGGATATCCGGGCAGGGTGGACGGAAAGGAATTTTATGAGGACGTCAGTGCACAGGCTGATGAACATGAAAACGGTACCTATCTTTTTCTGATAAAGAAGACGGATACCATATGCTATAAAGGATGTATGGAAATTATGGATGATCAGTTTGATCTTCATTATGTGGACATTCATGATGGAGATCAGATATATCATGTGGAATTTGATGACTGATCGGAATGTCAGAAAACGCCTCCTGTCGAATTGACGGGAGGCGTTTTACATGATGTGTTTTTCAGGAAAGCTTCAGTCCGTGAATGCCGACATCACGGGTTCCGATCACAACCATATTTTCATAGACAGCCGGAGATGCTTCAATCGCACCTTGTGTCAGGATGAGGGAATCATAGGTTTCGCCTGTTTTTCCGTTGAGCAGATAGACCTTGCCGCCGCAGGAGCAGTAAAGGACGGCACCGCTTCCGTCGGAATTATAGATGCATACAGGAGAGGACCAGGCATAATAGGCCTTGTGTTCCCATTGAATTTCACCGGTTTGTTTGCTGATGCAGGTAAGAACACCGTCATAAGCCTCGCCGGTTCTGGCAACGGTGACATAAATATAGTCCGAGAGATCATTGGCCCCGGGAGCGATGGTAGACTGTACGCCTCCGGATACGCCGTTTTCCGTATAGCATTCGTAGGAGGTTTTCCAGACGATTTCACCGGTTTCTGCATCTATTTTCCAGATGGGGATTTCTGCTGTATCATAGCTTCTCCATCCAAGATGGAAGGATGTGCTCACATACAGATAGAGATGTCCATCCTCCACAGAAAGCACCGGAGTGGAATTGGAGTCATCCAGAGTATCCTGTACCCAAACAAGCTGAAGGGTATTCAGATCCAGACACATAAGATTTCCGCCGTTGTCTGCCACAAAGAGATATCCCTGGTAAACCGCTGCGCTGGTTTCCATGCCCACCCAGTAGGACTCCAGACTGGTACGTTTTCCGTAATAATGCCATTTGACGATATTTCCCGGATTGATAGAGAGGGTGCCTGCCTCCGGATCATACAGGGTGTTCAGCTTCATCAGATAGAGGATTCCGTTTTCTCCGGGGTAAATCAGCGTATCGGTTTCGGCATCCACCAGTGCGGAGGAGTCAAAGTAACTGAGTGAACCGCGAAGAGAGAAGGGATCATTATCGCCAAAGGTGTACATAACACTGCCATCCAGAAGATTCACGATAAATACTCTGGCAGTTCCATTGTTGCTGTCATAGCCGGCGCCCACATACAGAATCGGATAGCCTCTGGGATCCAGAGCACCGGAGCCTTTGAAGGTGTAGCCCAGATACAGGGCATCTCTGGTTTCCTTCCCGGAAGAGAGATCCATAAAATAGACATATCCATCCATGCAGGCATAAATGACTTCCACCAGATCATCGTCTTCTTTGGCCCAGTCATACATGTTCATGGCCTGCTTTGTTTCTTTGGGCCATCGTGCCAGGAGCGGCTGTCCCGTCCATCCGCTTCCGGACCAGTTTGCATCACCGTATGTAAGGGATCCGGTGCTTATCGACCAGATGTCCTCCATTTTATAATCTTTCATTTCCGCATAGCCGCAGGAGGCACTGTCGCGGAAATTGTTTCCACGGAAGGTGACCAGTCCATCCACGGAGGTATATTCCTCCCCGCTTCCGAAGCTGATGGTTTCCAGAGGATGATAATCACTGAGGCTTGCAAGCGTCGTGCCGTCCACATTGATTTCCGTATAATCGATCAGATTGGAAGGAGTGGTTTCTTCGGTGCAGTGAGGCTGGAAAACGATTCCCTGTTGTTCCTGAGGGGTGATTTCTTCTGTTTCCTGCTGTTCTGCCATTTCTGCAGACAGTTCTGCAGACAGCTCTGCAGCCGGCTCTGTCCGGGAAATTCCGGTGAGTTTTATGACAGCTAGCACGATCAGTGCAAGGACGATTAAAACACCTTCCAGCATCAGAAGCCGCTGAAGGATGTCAGGTTTCTTCTTCGTATTTCTTTTTTTCCGAAGCTGTCCGGAAGCTTTTTTCTTTTTCATACTGTTCTCCCTGTTTTCCTGAATAGGAACGTAAATGATTTCTGTTAAACTATATTATAGGGATATTTTTATTTTTTCGCAAGACTCTGCTGGAAAAGAATGCCTGCCTATGTTAAAATGAATTCCATCATTTTCGTAAAAATGAAGATCTGATCTTCAGAGCGACGGGAGGACGAGACATATGGAGAGTGTAAAAAAAATGAAATCAGGCTCAGAAATAGAGATTCAGCAGATTTCCGGGGAATTCCTGGATGAGGCAGTGGAGGTCATCGAAAAGGCATGGAATGCCATGGATCGAAAAGAATGGTTTGTGGTTGACGGAAAAGAAGTGTATGAAGCTTATCTGAAACGGGGAGAGGCTCTTCTTTATCGGGCTTATGATCCTGTCTGCCGGAAAACGGCGGGAGTATTTCTGGCAGTGCTGCCGGGAAATTCTTCTGAAAATATGGGAAGGGACATCGGTCTTTCCGAAACAGAACTGGAGAGTGTGGCACACATGGATACTGCGGCAGTCCTTCCGGAGTATCGGGGCAGGGGACTGCAGTACGCATTAATGCAGAAAGCGGAAAGTGACCTGAAGGAAAGAGGTTACCGGACACTGATCTGTACCGTTCATCCGGATAATAAATTCAGCAGGGAGAACATTCGCCGCCAGGGTTATGAACTGGCGGCTGTGAAAGAAAAATACGGTGGTTTTCTCCGGGAAATCTGGGTACGGGGTCTGACCCCA